>JBAUGM010000675.1:0-6181 GCA_049679725.1 Tepidisphaeraceae bacterium | reverse complement strand
CCACCCGCGCTGGAATCCGGGCGAACACAAGGTTCGCCCCTACATAACATGCCGCTCATCGAACTCCGCAACGTCTCCAAGCGCTTCGGCCGGCTCATCGTGCTGCGCGACCTCTCGCTCTCGGTCGAGGAGGGCCAGTCGATCGTCATCATCGGCGCCAGCGGCAGCGGCAAGAGCGTGATGCTCAAGCACATCGTCGGCCTGCTCCGCCCCGACAAGGGCGAGGTCTTCTACGATGGGCATCGCATCGACAACCTCCCGGAGCGCAAGCTCTCGGAGCTGCGGATGAACTTCGGCTTCCTCTTTCAGATGGGAGCCCTGTTCGATTCCCTGACGGTGCAGGACAACGTCGCGTTCCCCCTCGTCGAGCACACGACCAAGCCGCCGGAGGAGATCGCCCGGATCGTCCGCCAGAAGCTCGCGATGATCGGGTTGCCCGATGCGGGCCCGAAGATGCCGGGCGAGCTGTCCGGCGGACAGAAAAAGCGCGTCGCCCTGGCCCGCGCGATCGCGCTCAACCCGCGCGTCATCCTCTACGACGAGCCGACGACAGGGCTCGATCCGATCCGCGCCGACGTGATCAACGAGCTGATCCTGAAACTCCAGCGCGAGCTGTCGATCACCAGCATCACGGTCACGCATGACATGCAGAGCGCGTTCAAGATCGCGGATCGCATCGTCATGCTGCACGAGGGACAATTGATCTTCGACGGCTCGCCGGAGGAAATCCGGGCGACGGAAGAGCCGATCGTGAAGCGATTCGTGCTGGGCGAGGCGGACGAGCAGGAACTGGCGACGTTGAGGTGAGCCCGCTCCCTCTCACCGGTACTCCGGGGAGAGGGCAGGGGAGAGGGAGGATGGTATTCGTCCCCGCTAGCGCGTCGCGCGATCGACCGTCACCTCGGCGATCCGCTCTTCCTGCAGCGTGAACCTCCCCGTCATCTTCATCCCGCGCTTTGGGTCATAGACGATCTGCGGACCGCGCGGCGAGCTGGCGAGCGTGAACTTGTCCCCCGCCGCCCGCAGCGTCTTCACTTGAGCGACCGCGTCCTTCCGTAGCGCCGGGGGCAGCCAGTCGGCATCGGATTGCTTCAGCGTTCCCGCCTCGGCCGCCTGGAGGAACGCGTCGAAGTTCGCGAAGCGCTGGCGCTGGGCCGTTGCGCGGGCGAGGTAGCTGGTGAGCGTTCGAAGGACGGATTCGGCCACGAGGTCCGCTGTCGGATCGTCGGGAAGCTTTTTCCAGTACGCGCGCCACTTCGCCTCAAACCCGTCCGCCGGCCCGAGGCTGCTCAACCACGCTTGTTCCCATGCCTGCCCCCTGCTCACGTCGCGGAGGAACGCCGCGAAGCGCCCGCGGTACGCGCCGCCGTCGCCGTGCACGAGGAAGTGGACCATCGTCCACGCCTGGTCGTAGCGCGCGACGCTCATGCCGCGGTTCCACTCGGCGTGCGACATCGGCATGATCTCGCGCAGGGGCAGGAAGGCGCCCGCGTCGAACGTCTCGTGGACGCGCTTCAGCCGCCACGGCGGGATGATGCCGGTGACGAACGAGTCGCCGGTAAAGACGGCCTCGCCGAAGTACTCCGCCAACCCCTCGTTCGCCCAGATCGGCAGCGTGTCGCCGATGACGGCATCGGCGAACTGGTGAAACCCTTCGTGCTGGACGGTGTACCACGTCCGCAGGCTCGGCCGATCGCCGGCGACGGCCATCAGCCTGCCATCGTTTGGGTCAAACAGCCCCGCGGAGCCGGCGGCGCCCCCGGCGGCTTCGTAGTCGCGCTCGTGCTTGAACAGGTAGAAAGGCAGCTTCCCGCGAACCTCCTTCGCGAAATCCTTCGTCCGCGCGCGGTACTCCTCCGCCATCTTCGTCATGCGGATCTCCGCCTCGCGCGCGGCGTCGGCATCGAGATCGGTGTGGATGACGTAGTACGGCCCGTCGTAGGTCCGCAGGTCGCCCGCGGCCGGTTTCGTCTGCGCGCCGGCGTGCGCGATGAGGGCGCTGAGCAGGAGGACGGCTGTCGCGTGCGCCCGGGACATGGTGGATGAAACTCCTCGACCGGTCATCATGCCCCCGCCGTCCACGGCTTGCAACGCTATCGGCCGCCGACTAAAAGGCTGCATCCCAATTGGGCGTTGAGCATTGGGACTTAAAGATTTCTCCCACGTGTCTCCCTACCGCAGAAACATCCTCGTCGGCGTCGTCGTGCTCGGGGCGATGATCTTCCTCGGGTGGATGGTCATCAAGTTCGGCGACCAGCCCGCCAAGCTCTTCGCCAAGCCGACCATGCCCATCTATTTCAACGTGCTGCGCGCCGACGGCGTGGCCGAGGGCTCGCCCATCCTGTACCAGGGCGTGAACGTCGGCCGGGTGACCGAAGTGAAGCGCTCGGAGAACGGGAAGGACGTGACGATCGCGGCGCAGGTCGACATCGAGCCGCCGCTGCCGTCGAACGTCCAGGGCGCGATCATCGCGCAATCGGTGCTCGGCGCCGGATCGGGAATCAGCCTCCAGTTGACCGGGCCGGAGCCGGCGGGAAAGCTCGAGGCGAACACGACGCTCAAGGCGCGCTACGTCGGCCTCGACGTCCTGCCGCCGGAGTTCGCAGCCCTCGCTGAGGAGCTTCGCCAGACCAGCCTCCAGTTCCGCGAGTCGCGCATCATCGAGCACCTCGACCAGCAGGTCGTCAAGGCCGGCGAGGTGATGGATTCCGTCAAGAACCTCGTCGACGACAAGGAGATGCGCGCCGACCTCAAGGCGTCGCTCGCCAACGTCAAGACGGCGACGGAAACCGCCAACCGGATCGGCGCCAACCTCGAGCGGGTCAGCGCCGAGTTCGAGAAGCTGACCGCCGACGCGCGCGGCACCGTCGGCCAGGCGAAGGCCACCCTCACCAAGGCCGACGAGCAGGTCACCGACCTCACGAAACAGGTCGGCCAGCGCCTCACGCAGGCTGCCAAGCTGCTCGACACCTTCCAGTCGATCTCCGGCAAGATCGACGCCGGGCAAGGCACGGCCGGTCAACTGGTCAACGACCCCAGACTCTACGAGAGCCTCGTCCAGACGTCGCGCGAGCTGAACGCGACGATCGCGGACCTCAAGCGCCTCGTCGAACAGTGGGAAGAAGAGGGCATCTCCTTCAAGCTCGCGAAATAGGGAGAGAGGCGGGAGGGAATCGAACCCTCGAACACCGGCTTTGCAGACCGGGGCGTTAACCACTCCGCAACCGCCTCTAACGCTCAGATCCCCGCCCCGTCGACGAATCCCGCATCCGTCAATCGCCGCCCTACCCGTTCCTCCACGAACCGCCCGAAATCGCGGATCAGTCGCCTGACCTCCGGCGTCACCTCCGACCGCCGGTGCAGGAACTGCTCGATCAGCAGCGGGTAGAACGCGAGGACGTCGCGCGTCGCCCGCGTGTAGCCCTGGTCGTAGCCGTGCACGGAGTACACGTCGAGCAAACTGTGCAGCGTCGAATCGACGACCTCGTCGCCGGGCTCATCGATCGTGGCGGAGGCGGAACCGGTATCGTGGAACTGACTCACGGCAAACTCCTTTACAAGCTGGGCGCAACGCCAAACGGGCGAGATGCGCGAAGAAAAACGGCTGAGTTATTGGGGAACGGGGGAAGGAATCAGCGCTGGCAACAGCGCATCATCATTCGGCCGCACATTCGTGCGGACGCGGGGGGAAGGTGAGCGATGAGGAATCGCATTGGCCGGGGAACTGTAGCACGGGTTTCGAGCCAGTCAATCGTGACACGTTGCCGCATCGCTACCCCAGCACGATGGAAATCACCCCTCCCTCTCCTCCCGGCGCACCCGGGAGAGGGAGCAAGCAGCGCGATGCCGAATTATGCCCTCATTCGCCGCCACGCGTCGGGTATCCTGACGCGATGCAACACCCCTTCCTCGCCGTTGCGGGGCTGACGCTCGCGGCGATGCTGATCGGCGCAGCGATCCTCCACGTCCTTCCCGCGCTCGGACCGATCGGGCGCAACGTCGCAGAGGCGTGTTGTCGCGCGCCCGGGCTCGACGGGGTCATCACGTACTTCACGGTCGCGCCGCTGTTCGTCGGGCCGATGGTCGCGGGATGGTGGGGATTGCTCGGCGCGGTGGTCGGGCAAGTGTCGGCCGTCTTCGTGTGGCAGTGGACGCACGAGGCGTTTCATCCCGAAGCGTGGCGCGGGCCGCGCATCGTGAAGGTGATCAACGGGAAGGTCGGACGTTGGCGCAACCACCTGGCCACGTGGGACACGGCGATGTGCACGCCGATCTTCTGGCTCATCCGCGTCGCGGAGGTGTTCGTCTACCCGCCGCTGACGTGGCTCGTGGGGTTGCCGAAGTACAACAGCGCGGAGTGGGTCAACGTCTCCCGGCAGAAGTTCGACGGACTGGTCGGGCACGACCTGATCTGGTGCCTTTACTGCGATTGGATGACGGGAATCTGGTCGCTGGGCAGCGAGATGCTGCGGAACGTCGAATCGTTCTGGTGCCCGATCCGCTTCGCGAGCGGGAAGAAGTGCGCCAACTGCGCGACGGACTTCCCCGACATCGAGCACGGCTGGGTGGACGCGGGCGGGAACATGGTCGACGTGACGGCGACGCTCGAGCGGATGTACGCCGGGGAACAACGCGCGTGGTTCGGTCACCCGGTGCGGATCACGGTGAGGGGAAAGCCGGTCGAGGAGGGGACCTCAGCGATCAGCTGTCAGCGTTCAGCGATCAGCCAGACAGAGGCGGTGCATTCGTCTGGCTGATCGCTGATAGCTGACCGCTGATCGCTCTTACGCCAGTCCAAGCACCTTGTCCATTCGCGCCGCGACGTCCTTCAGATGCTCCCGCCCCCCGCCGTTGACTTCACTCGTCGCCCACCCTTCGTAGCCGACGTCCTTCAGCGCCTTGAGCACCTTCTCCCACGGCTCGTCGCCCTCGCCGATGGCGACCCATGGGTTCGTCTCGTTCATGAAGTTCGCGTGCTTGTACGCCTTGAAGTCGAACTTCAACATCCGCTTATCCAACTGGCGAATCCACTCCTGCGGCGGCGTGCCGAAGCGGATCATGTTGCTGATGTCGAAGTAGGCGCCGACCGTCGGATCCTGAAAATCGTCGATGTACTTCACGAGCTGGCCCGGCTCCTTGAAGAAGTTGTTCCAGACGACTTCGATCGCGATCTTGACCTTCTTGTCCTTCGCTTCGGGGATGACCTTGCGGATCTCCTCCTGCGAGCGCGACCAGACCTGATCGAAGTTCTCGTTCTTGGCATCGCGGACCGCGCCGGGGACGAGCAGGACGGTGTCGGCGCCATAGAAGTTCGCGTCGTCGATGGCGCTGCGCAGCGCGTCGAGCCCGACGGCGCGGACGGCGGGGTCCGGGTCGGACAGGCGGCTCTTCCAGTGGACGGAATCGATCACGCCGTGGATGACGACGCCCGTTGCCGCCGCCGCCGCCTTGGCTTCGTCGCGATTGACGTTGCTGGGGCTGTCCATCTCGACGCCTTCGAAGCCGAGTGACTTGGCCAGGTCGAACTTGTCGCGGACCGTCGCGCCTTCCCCGATCATCCCGAACTTGATCGCCTTGCGGAGCTTCGGTTTGGCGGCGTCGGCGGCCAGCGCACCCGGCCCGGTGGCGGCGAGCAGCGCCGCGCCGGCGGCGGCGGTCACGGTCGAACGGAGGAAGCTGCGGCGATTCACGTGGTCAATCATCTCGATGTCCTCTCCCTGTCTCGCGCCGCGCGCGGCTGTCGCGGGCGTCTTTCCACATTGCCGGTCGTTCGTAATGCGGGTTACGATCCGCCGCACATCTCTAACCCAGAGGAGCTTTATGAGCAAACTGCTGATCGTCGCCTTGTTCGGTTTGATGTTCGCCACCGTGGGCTGCAAGAACAAAGACGAGGAAACGATGACCGGGACGTCCAGCGCATCGGAATCGACGATGAGCGCCGGCGCCGACGCCTGCTCGCACTGCGCCGGCGTGCAGACCGCCAAGGCGGACGGCACGTGCTCGGCGTGCGGCGGGAAGGTCAAGTAAATCGCGGATTCGTTCGGGACGGATCAACGTAGCGAAAACCTCTCCGGCGCATCGCGCGCCGGGGAGGTTTTCTGCGCCCCCGTTCGTCAGGATGACAAAGGGCGCGAATCAATCCTGATGGTACGACGCCCACGGCGGGGCAGAGCGCCAGCGC
>JBAUGM010000674.1:0-1926 GCA_049679725.1 Tepidisphaeraceae bacterium | reverse complement strand
TCCCGGCGCTGATCGCCCTCCTGAAGGACCCGAGCCCCGGCGTCGTCCAGGCAGCCGCCGAGGCGCTGGAGGGATTGCGCGATCAGCTCCGCGCGGCCGACCCGCGGTTGGCAGGCGAGATCTCCCGCGCGCTCAACGAGGCGCTGAAGAAGACGCGCCCCGGCACCGGCGCCGCGCTGCGCGAGCAGCTCGTCGCCGCGATGGTCGCCTGGGCCAGCCCCGAGCCGGACATCCGCAACACGTTCGTCGGCCTCCTGCGCCCCAACGAGCCGCCCAACATCCGGCGCCTCGCGGTCGGCTACTTCGGGCAGATGGGATCGGACAAGACCTGGCCCGCCGACAACATCATCAACTCCGGCTCGCTGGAAGACCGCGACCCGGGCGTGCGGCGCGCGGCGGTCGAAGCGCTCGGGAAGGTCGCGCAGGCCGAGAACGCCGAGAAGCTCTTCGGACGGTTGAAGCCCGGCGAGCTCGGTCCGGACACGGAGCCCGAAGCGCGCATCCGCGACGAGGCGTGGAAGGCGCTGGCCGCCATGTTTCCGCGAGAGTTCCAGATCGAGCAGCTCAACCGCTGGGCGGATCGATTCCCGGATGATCCGGAGCGCCGGCTGACGATCCTCGAAGCGCTGCGAACGCGGCTCCTGGAGAAGGGGAACGACGCTGACCTCGCCGTCGTCCGCCAGAACATCGGGGAGGCCTACGCCAGGCTCGGCCAGTACGGAAAGGCGGCCACGGAATTCGACGGGCTGCTCAAGTCGCCGAGCCGGCAAGGTCAGTCCAAGGAGTTCCTCGCCCGACAACTGCTCGACGCCTACCTGAAAGGCAAGACCTACGACGACGCCACCCGCTTCGCCGCCCAGATGATCGGCGAGAACCCCAGCTATCAGACCACGCTGGGCCCGGACATCACGAACGAGGCCGAGCGCCTCCACCGCGAAGGCGACGCGGAAAGCGCGCTGCGTCTCGTGACGCTCGCGCTCAAAATGGAGCCCAACCTGGCCCCGAGCTTCGCCGAGCGGCTTCGGCGAATCGAACGCGACGCGGCATCGAAGGTTGCGCCGCCCCCGACGTCGCCCGCGAACTGAATCCAGCCTGCTCACGCAGCACCTCACGCGCAACTGCGCACTCCGACCATGCCCGACATCGACCCCCAGCGCCTCATCTGGATCGTCACCGGCGTGCAGCTCAAGGCCGAGCTCGGCGACCGCCCGCTCGCGTATCGCGTCGAGCGCGAGATCCGCGATCGCCTCGCGACGCTTCTCGAGAAACCCGATGAGGGCGAGCCGCCGCGCCTCGCGCCCGTCGTCGTCAGCGACGTCTACTACCTCAACAACGAGCAGGCTCAGCGCGGCCCCACGATCAGCATCGGCGGGCCGGGCATGAACGCGCTGTCGGCCTCGCTCGTCGAGCAACTCCCCACGCCCGTCGCGATCGAGAACACGCTCGTCGTGCAGATGGATCTGGAGATGAACGACCTGCGCTGCGCCGTGTGGGGGATGAACCACCTCGACACCGTCCGCGCGGTCGATACGTTCATCGCGAAAGGGTACCTCGACACGTTCGTGAAGGGCGTGGTGGAGCGGGTGACGTCCGAATGACAAAACCAGAATGACGAATCAATGGCCAATGACGAAGCCCGAACGGCGGAGGGCCGGCGACGGCTTCCTTCGTCATTTGGGTTTCGTCATTTGTTCGTCATTCTGGTTTCGTCATTCGGACTTCCCTCAGTGCATTGATCAACTCGACCTCCCGCGCCACGTTCCCCTCGAACCGGATCGCCAGCACCGACCGCGCCCGCCGGTCGAGCGGGTAGTACCACGTCTGGGCGCGCCAGATGCTCATCCGGCCCGTCCCCCGCCCGAGCATCGCCGTGCGCGGCGGGCCGAAGACGTTCGCGACCGCGCCCTTGGCGCTGCCGACGATCGC
>JBAUGM010000673.1:0-16860 GCA_049679725.1 Tepidisphaeraceae bacterium | reverse complement strand
GCGCTGGCGCTCTGCCCCGCCGTGGGTCAGGACGATGCGCTCTTTCTCCTCCGCCACTCGCCCAAACGCGAGATAATAGACGCCGCATCCTGGCGAGATACAATCATCGGTAGCCGGAGCACGCTATGGTCGCATTCAAAGGTCATTTCGACGGGAGAGTTGTCATCCCGGACGAACCGTTGAACCTGCCGGCGGGGCAGCGGGTGATCGTCCACGTTGATGCCGACATCGAACAAACGGACGGCGCCGTCCCCGAACTCGACCCGCCCAGAGAGGGCGAGTCAGCACTAGAGTGGATGGCGAGGCACGCGGTTGACGATCCGTCGTTGCCGCGGGACGGATCGTATCAGCACGACCATTACCTCTACGGCACGCCGAAGAAGCCATGAGCATGTCGCCCGCGGTGTATGCCGACGCCTCGTTCTTCATCGCGCTATTTACTGCCAAGGATGAGTTCCACGCTCGCGCCAGCGCGTGGCAGCAGCATCTTGCCCGCGCAGGTACTCATATCGTGACGACTGAAGCAGCCCTTTGGGAGTGGCTGAACTTCTCAGCGACGCCGGCGGCTCGAGTTCCCGCTGCGGTCGCGTATCGCCAACTGCATGCCGACGCGTCCGTGGAAGTAATCGAATTCAGCGACGCGCTGTGCGAGTCGGCTGTCAACCTGTATGCCCAGCGGAAAGACAAGTCCTGGGGCGTGACGGATTGCCTTTCCTTCGTCGTCATGCGACAGAAGAGACTCGTCGACGCGCTCACCGCCGATCATCACTTCGAGCAAGCCGGTTTCGCCGCCCTGCTCCTCCACGAGCCGCCGCCGTGATCCTCGGCATCTTCAGCGACACGCACGACCGGGTTGACGCCGCCGCGGCGGGAATCGCGGCGTTGCGCGAGGCGGGGGCGGCGTACTTCCTGCACTGCGGGGACGTCGGCGGGGAGGGGGTGCTTGACGGGCTCGCCGGGCTCCCGGCGGCGTTCGTATGGGGGAACACCGACTGGGACCGCGCATCCCTCCAGCGCTACGCCGCGGACCTGGGCATCCAATGCTTCGGCGCCTTCGGCGAGCTCGAACTGGGCGGGAAGCAGATCGCCATCACCCACGGCGACGACGACCGTGCCGTCCGCCGGGTGCTCGCCGAACAGCGTCACGACTACCTCTTCCTGGGTCACTCGCACGTTCGGGCCGACGCGCGGACCGGTCGCGTTCGCGTCATCAACCCCGGCGCGCTGCACCGTGCGAAGGAGAAAACGGTCGCCACGCTCGACACGTCGACGGATCTGCTTCGCTTCATCACGATCCGCGCGTGATACACCTCACGCTCCTCGCTCCGTTGGCGAGGCCGCTTTAGCGGCTGGGTACCCTTCGCAACGCAACCGAGCATCGAATCCACTCCGCGCCGCTCCGCCCGTTTCGCGGTTCGCTCGCGCGATGCTAAAATGCCGCGTGATGGAAGGATCGGGGACCACTACGCCCGTGAAGGTCCGCAGCTTCCGACGCGGCGATATGCCGACGTGCACGGTGCTGTACCGCGAGGGGCTGGTCGGCGGGAAGATCGCCGAGAACGACACGGGCCTGGACATCGACGACATCGAAACCGCCTACATGAACTCGCCCGAAAGCCACTTCTGGGTGGCCGAGGGCGAGGAAGGCGAAGTGCTGGGAATGATCGGCGTGCAGGGGCACAAGGAGCTGGTCGGCGAGATCCGGCGGCTGCGCGTCGCCCAGGAGCACCGCCGCCGCGGCATCGGCAGCGCGCTGGTCGAGGCGGCGCTGAAGTTCTGCCAGGAGCGCGGCTATCTGAAAATCGCGCTGGACACGTTCATGGAGCGCGAGCCGGCGGTCAAACTGTTCGAAAAGTTCCACTTCCGCCACAGCCGCACGCGCAACGTCGGGGGGAAGGAAATCCTGCACTTCTACCTCGATTTGTATCAGACGGATCGGCCGGCGGTGAAGAAAAACACGTAGGGAGTGAAGGAGGGAAGAAAAACACGTAGGGAGTGACGGAGTGACGGGGTGATGGAGTAAAGGCACCACCACGTCCACGACTTTCGGGTATGGCTCGCATTTCTCTTCACTCCGTCACTCCCTCACTCCGTCACACCCCACGCCTTATGATCACCCCCAACCCCATGCCGCCCGAGCTCGAGCGCAAGCTGTATTACGACGGCATCACGCTGTTCAACGAGCACGAGTTCTTCGAGGCCCACGAGGTGTGGGAAGACATCTGGCACATGGCGTACGGCCGCAAGCATTACTTCTACCAGGGGCTGATCCAGTGCGCCGTCGCGCTGGAGCACTACCGCCGGTCGAACCCGCGCGGGGTGCTGAGCCTGTACAAGAGCTACAACGAGAAGTTTGCTAACATCCCGCCGACGTTCATGGGGCTGGACGTGCCGGGATTCCTGGCGGAGATGCGCGAGGTCCTGCGGCCCGTGCTGGAGGCCGATCCTGTTCCGCAGCGGGGCGAGATCGAGCTGGACGCGTCGCGCGCGCCGAAGATTGCGCTGAAGTACGATCCCTTCGAATCGGGCGAGGCGGCGAAGTACAGCCGGTCAGCGAAACGCTGAAAGACGCCGGACCACCAAGACCACCAACGCTTGACCAAGTTGCGCCCTTCACTACCTTGTTGAAGGGTATTACGGGGAGGCCGATTGGCCGCGAGCGCGCAGACCCATCCACGTCGACTTGTCCGAGGCGATCAGGAGGCGAACCACCTTCATGAGTTCGGCCAGCACGCGCTCCCGATGCTGTTCAACACGCCCGCGCCGCACGTGCCACATGTCACCGAAATCGCCGAGATGAACCTCATCTCAGCGTGCGGCCTGCCCGGCACGGCGAAGATGAGCATCGGCGAGATGCTCGCCACCCTCGATGCGTGGGCGAAGCGCGTGCGGGATCACACGCAGCAAAACGTTGGCAAGTACCTCAGCGGAGTAACCAAGTTCCCGTCGCTGGCGCAGTTCCGCGTGGCCGCGATGATCTATGTGCTGACGCGGCACATCGGCGTTCGCTACAATCCCGCGCAAGTCGGCAGTCCTGACCCCAACCCGCCGCCGATGGATGATCCTGAAGACGCCTTCATCCACGGCGTGCTCGGCCCGCGAAAGACCGGCACCTGCGCCTCGCTTCCCGTACTGCTCGTCGCGGTCGGTCGAAGGCTCGGCTATCCGCTGAAGCTCGTGCATTCGCTGGCCCACTGCTTCTGCCGGTGGGACGCCCCCGATGAGCGGTTCAACATCGAATGGCACGAGGGCGGGCTGAACGTGCACCCGGACGACTATTACAAGCGCTGGCCGTTCGAGTGGAACTGGAAGATCCATCAGCGCGAACGGGAGAGGCCGACGCTGCTGATCTCGCTCGCGCCGCAGCAGGAGCTGGCGGGCTTCGCGCTGCACCGCGCCGCTCACCTGGACCTCGCCAATCGGCGCGATGAAGCATACGCGTCGGCGTCCGTCGCCTACCGCCTCTGGCCCACGCACGGCCACGCGGTCTGGATGAACCACCTGTTGACGAAGAAGGCGTACCCCGACCGCGACTTCCCGCACATGCCCTGCGAGGAAACGGCCAGCGCCGAGGCGATCGAGCGGCTCAAGCGGGAAAAGGGTGCGAGGATGATGCAGGTTTCGTCATAGGGAAAGGATTGACCATGTACAAGCCGTTTTCGGCCGAGTCGGCAACGGGCACCGTGCACATTGCCGGTGCGTGTGATCTGGCGCTGCTCCGCACGCGCTACTACAATCCGACCATCGGGCAGTTCACGAGCTTCGATGAGTTTGAAGCTGAGCCGGCGGACGTTCAGCACCAGCACAAATACAGCTACGCTGGTGCTGATCCAGTGAACAGTGTTGATCCAAGCGGCCATGATTTCTTCGGGTTGACCGGGCAACTATTTCGGGCGGGAATCGATGCGTTCGGGCGTGGGATTCTGCTCGTCGGCGGCTTTCTGGTGCGACGTGCGGCTTTGACTCTCGTCCGAACGCAGATTGCCGTTTATCAAACCGGACTGCGTGTCGGAGTACTCGTGGCGTCCGGCGCTGGCGCGAGCCTGCGCATTGGGCAAGGCGTAATGACTCGACTTCAAAATCCCGGCTCGCTCGGGCCTTGGGCTAATCAGCTTACTCCTAACATGCTTCGTCAACTCGCCGTAAACCCCACTGCACAGCGGTTCGTGGATCAGGCGAACAACGGCAGGGTGCAAGTGATTCAGCGCTTGCCCGGGCTATCCAACGGGCAATTGTTCAGAATTACCTTCGATCACATTGAAGTAGACAAGATGATCTCGATCGGGCAACTCCGTGCCACTCAGGTAGCGCAGTGGGTAAGCAACGGCCGTTACGTTAGTATTCCGTGAAAGGCACAGACATGACAAGCAAAAGGCGATATCCGACGAGGCCCGAGGATGTTCGTTTCGCCGATTCGGTTGAGATAGAACGGCGAAGCGCGGCGCTTGAACGGTTTGTCAACAAGTATTTTGCGATAGACCTCCAGCCGTTTTTCGTTTCAGACCAAGCGAACATGCTGGACATTTCTGACGACGACATCCCCGATATCATCGCCAAGATTCGTCGGATTTACGGCATCGAGCTTGATGAAGAACAAATTAGGCTGCCAGTCTGGAAGTTGCTCGATGTGCTCGAATCAGCTTGAGGCGATTGTTTGCCCACAAGTCGAACAGGAGTCGCGATGGGAAGATTCGAACCCTTTTGGGACGGCACGAATGGCAGGACGATCAGTAGTATCGATGACATACTGTGCCTGCCTCCGGAAGTTCTCGACCGGATGCGGATTACTGCCGCTAAGATCGCGGCATTGGCTTCGAGGTCGGTTGTGGGCAGCTTCGCCAACAATCCCCTCTGGCACGAAGCCGGATGGTCCTCCACCACCTTTCGCTGGCATCCGCAGAGCGAGGCCCCGCCGATCATGGGGATCGTCTTCTCGAACGGTGCGAAGGGGCGCGAGTTGTTCCGCACACTTACCGACCAGATCGGCAACGACGACGCGAAGGAGCAACTCCGCGTTTCGATCATCGAGGGCGACGTGCCGGGTCAGCCGACCGGCTATTCCGCCCACATCGGCCCCGACCCCGATACCCTCAAGGCCCTTGGCACATTCGAGGACATCATCGTCGATCACACCACGCTGCTGCTGTTCGGCCAACTCAACCGGATGTATCCCATCCCCGGCCAGCCCAACCTGCTGGCGCGGTTCAAGGAAGAGTACGCCACACACGGCGAATATCTGCTCGCGCCGGTAACGAAGCGCGACGATGGGCAGCTTGGGGTGGACGTGGAGCTCGGCATCGTGAAGAAGACGATCCACTTCCGCGAGCTGAAGGACATCGCCGAGGGCGACGTGGACGCGGCAGCGCTGGCGCTGCCTCTGCTCATCACGCCGCCGCCCAAGTAGAGACGTATGAAGCAGATTCTTGCACGAACGATAAACGACCTGGCCGAACTGCTGCCCCGCCTCGTGGCGCTGGAACCGGAGATGACCCGCCTCGGCGAGGCGCTGATGGGCGCGTGGGCGAAACGCGGCAAAGCGCTCGTCGCCGGCAACGGCGGGAGCGCGGCGGACGCGATGCACCTGGCGGAGGAGCTCGTCGTCCGCTTCCAGAAGAATCGCCGAGCCCTGGCGGCGATGGCGCTGCTCGACACGACTGCGGTGACGTGCGCGGGCAACGACTTCGGCTTCGATCAGATCTTCTCCCGGCAGGTCGAAGCGTTCGGCAATCCCGGCGACGTCTTCATCGGCTTCACGACCAGCGGCAACAGCGTGAACATCCTCAGGGCCTTCGAGGCCGCGAAACAGCAGGGCATGGTGACGGCCGGGTTCCTCGGGAAGGACGGGGGGAAGGCGAAGGCGCTGTGCGACATCGCGCTGCTCGTGCCCTCGCCGGTGACGGCCCGCGTGCAGGAGGGGCACAAGGTGCTGTATCACTCGCTGTGCGAATGGGTGGATCAACGGGTGTCGTAATGCTCGATAATCATGATTATGCGAACCGCCCTGATCGCGATGATGATGGCGCTGCTTTCGATGTCGGACGCGCGCGGCGCGGACCTGACCATCGTGCGCGACGGAAAGAGTGATTACACGATCTGGACCCCGGTCAAACCGACGGCCGCGGAGGCGCTGGCGGCGAAGGAGTTTGCCGCGTACGTCGAGCGCATGTCGGGAGCGAAACTGCCGGTGGAGGGAGCGGCTCCGGGGAAGAAGAATGTCCTCATCTTTGCCGAGTGGGACAGTCAGTTGTCCCCCGAGATGCCGCAAAGCCGTGGCGCCGCGGTGCCACGCACGCCGGATGACTTCTCCATCCACATTTACGGCGACGTCCTCGTTGTTCACGGCGCCAGCGGGCGCGGGCTCCTGTTCGGCACGTATCAGCTTCTCGACGCGCTGGGATGTCGCTTCCTCGCACCGCAGTACGATCACTACAAGGGCGCGGCCGAGGTCATCCCGCAGGCAAGGATGCTCACGATCAAAGAGTGGCCGAACCTGTGGATCTCCCCGAAGCTGACCTATCGCAAGCTCTACATCGAGGAAGGCATCAGCCACGACGAGCGGAACCTGCGGCAGATGATCGAGTGGATGCCGAAGGTGGGCTACAACGTCCTCGTCTGCCCGCTCGACTACGGCAACAAGGGGCGGGTGAAGTGGGACAACTGGCGGGAGGCGCTCACGCCAGAGCTTCAGAAGCGCGGCATCACGATCGAAGTCGGCGGACACGGGTACGAGAACTTCCTTAACGCGGAAACGGACGGCGGGAAACACTTCGCCGAGCACCCGGAGTGGTTCGGCGCCGACGAGAAGGGCACGCGCCGAAAGGCCAAGCACTTCGTCTTCTGCACGTCCAACGCCGACGCGGTCGCGTTCGTGACGACCAACTTTCTCGCGTATGTCGAGAAGCGCCCCGAGATCCAGATCTTCGACTTCTGGCCGCCCGACGGGGCGCGCTGGTGCGCGTGCGACGGCTGCGCGAAGCTCGGTGACCCGCCGGAGCGGCAGGCGAAGCTGGTCAGTCACGTGTGGCGCGAGGTCGCGAAGGTCCGGCCGGACCTGAAGATGGAGGCGATCGCGTACTCCAAGCTCATCGAGCCGCCGAAGACGGAAAAGATCGACAAGAACGTGCTCATCGATTTCTGCCCGATCGCGCAGAACTTCGAGTTCACGATCGACGACCCCGCCGGGCACGGCATGCGCGAGGATGGGACGCCGCGCGCGAACAAGCAGTATTTCGACGCGCTGCGGGCGTGGCGGGAGCGGTTCGAGGGGCCGATCAGCATTTATTCTTACTACCGGCGTTACGCGTGGGACTCGCTGCCGCTCGTGCTGCCGTGGCACATGAAGCATGAGATGGGTTGGTACGCGAGCGTGCCGACGCAGGGGATCTCGACCTACTCCGAGCCTGGCGACTGGTTCGCGTACGAGCTGAACCACTACGTGCTGCCGGCGCTGGCGTGGGACCGGGACCAGGACGTGGACGCGCTGGTCGATAAGTTCTGTCAGGCTCGGTACGGTTTGGAGTCCGCGCACGTTGCGCGAGCGGCATACGGCTCGCTCGCCGAGCACGTGCGCAGATACTGCAGCGTGCCCTTCGTGTCGCTGAAACCCGAAACGGAGATCAAGCTGGCAGCGATACGCGTCGGCGCGGCCGCGCAGGAGATTGTAGCCGCTCGGTCGGCGGCGAAGGACGACGTGACGAAGCGCCACCTCGAACGCCTGGGGCTCGTGGTGGAGTATGTGCAGCGTGACCTGGCGGTGCAGGAGATGCGCGCGGCGAAGGCGCCGCGCGAGCAGATCCGCGAGCGGATCGCCGCGGATCACAGGTGGCTCTTTGATCACGCGGGTGACGGCATGTTCCTCGTGAAGGGCAATCGCCTGACCCTCAACCGCGCGTACACGCGCTACGGCGTGAACGAAAAGGCGCCGACGACGAGTCACGCGGAGTAACGCCACGCGTCGCTCTCACGACACATCATCCTGAGGTACTCCGAAGGATCTCGGGGTTACGCGCACGCCTCGATTCCGAGATCCCTCAGGTCGCCAAGGCTCCCATCGGGATGACGTGCGCCGTCGCGTCCCGCCCTGTGCGACGGCTTCACCCCTTCACCGCCCCCGCGGTGATCCCCTTCGTCAACTGCTTCTGCAGGAAGATGTACGCGATCAGCGTCGGCAGCATCATCAGGACGAGGCCCGCGAACGCCAGTCCCCAGTCGCTGCGGTACTGGCTCACGATCGTCACGTTCGCCAGCCCCAGGGGAAGCGTGCGGATCGAGTCGGATCCCTTCCCGCTCAGCGTGATGAACGCGACGAAGAACTCGTTCCAGTTGCCGAGAAAGAGGAAGATGCCGACCGTCACCAGGCCGGGGCGGGCGAGGGGCAGCATCACGTGCCAGAACGCGCCGAACTCGCCGGCGCCGTCGAGCAGGGCGGATTCGTGCAGGCTCGCGGGGAGCGAGCGGAAGAAGCCGGTGAGCACGAAGATCGAGAACGGAAAGCCGAAGGCGAGGTAGACGAGGAACAAGCCGGACAGGCTGTCGAGCAGGCCGAAGCTGCGCAGTTGGAAGAAGAGCGGGATGATCGCCAGTTGCAGCGGGATCATCAGCCCGGCGAGGAAGTAGAAGTAGATCGCCTTGGCGCCCGGGAAGACGAAGCGCGACAGCGCGTACGCCGCCATGGCGGCGAGGAATGTCGTGGTGATGACCGTCGTCGAGGTGATCAGGATGCTGTTGAAGAAGTACTGGCCGAAGTGGCCTTTCACCCAGGCGTTGGCGTAGTTGTCCCAGCGCAGGTCGGTTGGATCGGGCAGGGCGAAGGGGTTCAGAAAGATGTCGCGATCGGCTTTGAGCGAGGTGTAGAAGAGCCACACCATCGGGTAGACGACGATGAGGAAGTAGGAGACGAGGAGCAAGTAGATGAAGGGCTTGGTGATCGAAAAACGTCGTCTTCCTTCGACGTAATTGGCGCCGGTGCGCAGCACCGGAGGCTGTTCTCCCGGAGGAGCGTGAGCACCCCCGGTGCTGCGCACCGGCGCTGACTGTGTAGAGGAGTCGGTCCCGACGCTCATCATCAAGTCACATCTCCACCCGCTCGCGGCGCATGACGCGCAGCGTCGCCGCCGTGCCCAGGAACACCATGAGGAACAGCAGCACGGCGATCGCCGTTGCCTCGCCGACCTTGTACTCGTTGAACATCGTCTGGACCATGCGCGTCGAGATCACGTGCGTGCTCGTCGTCGGGCGCTGGTTGGTGAGCAGCCAGATCAGGTCGAACGCCTTCATTCCGCCGATCACCATGAAGACGATGGAGATCGCCAGGACCTCCCAGATGAGCGGGATGGTGATGGCCCAGAACTGCCGCCAGGGGGTGGCGCCGTCGAGGGTGGCCGATTCGTACAGGCTCTCGGGGACGTTCTCCATCGCGGCCAGGTACAGCACCATGTTGAACCCGCAGGCGCCCCAGATCGACATGGGGATCAGCGCCCAGTAGAGGTGATCGGGCGCCAGCCAGGTGAACGTGCGGAAGCTCTCGAAGCCGATCCCCGCCAGGGCGGCGTTCACCAGCCCGCCCTGCGGCGTGTACAGGTGCATCCACAGCAGGGCGGCCGCGACGCCGCCGATCAGGTTGGGGAAGAAGAAGACGACGCGGAAGAGTTTTGCCCCGCCGATGCCGCGGCTGATGCACGCGGCCAGGAACAGCGAGAACGGGATCACGAACGAGGGCACGACGACCATCAGGAACAGGTTGTTCCGCAGGGCGATCCAGAACGCGTCGCTCTCGAGCAGGAGCCTGCGGAAGTTGAGCAGCCCGCGGTAGGGCATGTCCGCCAGGTTCGTCAGCCCGTTCCACTCGTGCACGCTCCAGAGAAACGCGCGGAGGCTGGGCAGGATGACGAACAGCGTGTACGGCAGCGCCGCCGGTGCGATGAAGAGCAGGATGTGCGACCATCGCATGCGCTGCCGCCCGTCGTGCGCCAAGACCGCCGCTTGTCTTCGACCCTGAGGCTCTCTTCGAGCCTGAGCCTCAGAGCCGAAGGCAGACCCGAAGGGCGGCGTCGCGGACGACGAACTCTGCTTTCGCAACGTCCGCGCCGTGCTCCACACCCAGTACATCGCCGCCAGCCCCAGCGCGCCGATGAGCAGTGCCGGCTTCCATCGATGATTCACCTGCACGCGCAGCGGGTTGGCGTAGCGCTCACGAAGGATCTGCGCCTCCGCCTCCAACTGCGCCGCCACCTGCTGCGGCGGCGTCCCGGAGATCAGCTTCTGCATCCCGTCGATCTGGATCTGCTTCAGCTCCTCCGTGGCCTCGCCCTTGATCATGCCGTAGCTCGCGTCGGCCTTGTTGACCAGCGCCAGCAGATCGTCCATGTCGCGCGAGAGGTTCCCCTCCGATGCGCCCTTGATGGCCACGGGAATGTCCGTCATCCGCGCGAAGTCGCCGGCCAGTCGCCTGGACGTCATGAAGCGCAGGAACTCCGCCCCCTCGCGCGGGTGGTTGCTGCGGGACATGACGAAGTAGTAGTTCGAGGTGGCGAACACCGCGTCGCGGCTGCCGGCGGGGTTGGGGACGTCGGGGACGTTGAAACAGCCGAGCTCGAAGCCGTCGGGGATCTTTCCCAGCATCTCGCTCTTCAGCCACGATCCGCAGGGGATCATCGCGGTCTTGCCGAGGAAGAACTGGAGCTGCGAGTCGGTGTGATTCATTCCCAGCGCGCCGCGCTGGAAGTACTGCGTGGCCAGCCGCTGGGCGTACGTCAGCGCCTGGATGAACTCGGGATTGGCAAAACCGCCGGGCTCCAGTGCCTTCTGTGCATCCCATCGCGCGCCGCCGGCGAGCTGATAGTACGGCCCGTCGACGAGCGGGAACGTGTAGTCGGCGTAGCGCCCCTGGAAGGCGAGCGGCGCGATCGTGCCCGTCGCGTTCACCTTCTCGCACAGCGCGTAGAACTCGTCCCACGTCTGCGGCACGGTCCAGCCGTGCTCGCGGAACATCGCCTTGTTGTACCAGACGACGCTGATGAAGTAGCCCAGGGGCACGCCGTAGGTCTTGCCCTTCCAGGTGAACGGATCGAGCGCGCCGGGCAGGAACGTCTGCCGCCAGGTCAGGCCGGGCTGGTCCCATGACGGCCCATCGAGCAAGTCGTCGAGCGCGACGACGTCGCCGTTCTTGATCAGCGGCCAGTAGTTGATGAAGGCGTTGGTGACCTCGAAGAAGTTGCGCTCGAGGACGCGGACGCGCACCCTGTCGACGATGCGCGGGTCGAGCTCCATGTCGACGCGGACATCGGGCCGGGCGCGCTCGAATTCGCTCGCCGCGTGGACGAAGAAGTCGCGCCCCTCGCCGCCGAGGAAGAAGGGGACCTCGATGGACTTGCGATCGTCGGCGGTGGCGGTGGAACAGAGCAGGAGGGCGAGGCAGGCGTTGCGAAAGACGGCGCGCGGCAAACTCACACGGCCAAGTCTACTCGCGCGCGCTTCGGCCACAAAATCCGGGGGAATTATGCCGTCATGGGAACTTGCGTTGTCATATCGAGGGCGCGCGTGCGAGAGGGATGCGGAAACCGTCCCCAGGTCATCCTGAGGTACTCCGGATGGCGGCGAGGACGGGGAGACGGCTCACGCGTCGCAGAATACCCGGTGACTGAAGCGGCTCAAGACGACGCGCTACCGCGGGATAACGGACCGACGCTAGCGGGCATCGCGGGCCGCTGCTTCGGGCGCGAGTTCGACAGGGAGCATCCCAGCATATTTCTCGTGCGCGATCACGCGGCCCTGGGGGTCGATGGTGAATAAGCCGCTGGCGACCGTATCGGGCCTGTTCAGGCCGATGATGATCTCCACGACCGTGACGTCGCCGGCGACGGTTTTGAACGTCATGGGACGATCATACGAAACGACAAGATAGTCCCCCCTCACGGTCTTGCGATAGCGTTCCTGGATGGCTGTGACGCTCTGCTCGAGAATGTCAGGCTGCTAACCGGCCTGTGATGCTCGACTTTATCTGGAACACACCCGTTCGAGATTGCCTGGCGGGATGATAGAATCGAAAAGTGTCGAACGGGACGCCCAACCATGACCGTCACTTTGGAAGTTGATCTGCCGGACGAGCTCTCCCGACTGCGACTGCCCGCAGCGGTGGCGGCGCGGTTGCAAGGGTTGCTCGACCGGCAAGACGCAGGCCAGTCCCTCTCGCCGGCCGAGCGCGAGGAAGCCCAGGGCCTCGTCGATCTCGCCGAGTTCCTGACGCTGCTGCGTTTGCGAAAGCAGCGGTCCGCTCCATGAGCGACGTAACGCCCGCGCTGCGCGCGGCGGTCATCCGCCGGGCGGAGCAACGGTGCGAGTACTGCGGGCTGTCACAGGTGGGGCAGGAAGCCGCGTTTCACATCGACCATGTCGTCCCGCGCGCTGCCGCCGGAACGACCGCCGAGAACAATCTGGCGCTCGCGTGCGTGTCCTGTTCGCTGCACAAAGCAGCCAAGCAGGCCGCCGTCGACCCCGACGACGGTGCAATCGTTCCGCTGTTCAACCCTCGATCTCAGCAGTGGGCGGGCCATTTTCGGTGGCAGGGGGAAACGGTCGTGGGCACAACGCCATCTGGCCGCGCGACCGTCACCGCGCTGAAGCTGAACCGTCCGTTGATCCTCGCGATCCGCAGGGAGGAAGCATCGCGCGGCCGTCATCCGCACTTGTGACCGTCGTGTGCGGGTGAACGATGAATCACTTCTTCGACAGGAACAAGATCGTTCCGCGCTTGTTGCCGACGATGACGTCGGCGCGTCCGTCGCCGTTGGCGTCGGCGGCGCTGATCTGGGTGCCGACGCCGGAGTAATCGTCAATCTGGATCGGCTCGTACGTGGCCTTGCCCCCCTCGCCCCCCGCGCCGCCACGCTTCAGTTTGAAGTAGTAGAGGACGGGCGCGGCGTTGGGCTCGGGGTCGCCCTTGGGGCCGTGCGCCCAGAAGCGCTTGCCGGTGAGGATGTCCTTCAATCCGTCGCCGTCCATGTCGACCAGCTCGACGGCGTGGAGCTGGGAGAACTGCACGCCGTTGAGCTTCTCGTCGCCCTTGGGGCTGAGGATGAGCTGCTGCTTGAAGGTGATCTTGTCGCCGTCCTTGACGTTCTCGTACCACGCCAGGCCGTAGCCGTGGGCGTTGAGGCAGCTGATGACGTCATTGTCGCCGTCGCCGTCGACGTCGTAGGCGTGCATCTGGGCGCTGCCGTGACCGGCGGCAAATTCAACGGGGTGGTGCTTCCATTGCGGGTCGCCGGCGAGCTTCTCGGGTTGTTCCCACCAGCCGTTCTTCTCGAGCAGGTCGAGGCGGCCGTCGCCGTTGACGTCGCCGGCGCCGATGCCGTGGGTGAAGCGCTGGTAGTCGCTCTTGGGCGTGATGGGGTGGAACGTCCAGGGCTTGGTCGGATCGGACGAATCGGGCGTGGCATAGCCGGCGAAGCCGCCGCTCATGCAGACGAGCTCGGGCGCGTCGTCGCCGACGATTGTTGCGAGCATGGGTGATTCGTTGTCGACCACGTCGAGGACGACGTGACGTTCCCACTTCGCCTTCGGATCGCCCGCTTTTGCGCCGTTGCCCTGCGGGTTGCGATACCAGAACGCTTCCTTGCCGGGGAAGCCGATGGTGAACACATCGGCCCAGCCGTCCTTGTCGAAGTCGTGGGCGTAGGTGATGAAGTGCTGCGAGTAGGCGAGCGGCTCGTGGGGCACGATGTCGGTATACGCCCGCTTCATGGTGAACTCCGGCCCGTCGTAAATGAACGGCCCGGAAACGACGTCGAGCTTCCCATCCTTGTTGAAGTCCCCGAACGTCGCCCCCTCGGCGTAGAAGATGGCGGTGAGCCAGCGCTTGTCCCACTTGGGCGCGGTCTGGCCAAAGGCAGAGGGAGTTAGCCGCAGATGAACGCAGATGAACGCGGATAGGAGAAAGACAATCTTGATTGATCTGCGTTTATCTGCGTTCATCTGCGGCTCATCCTATTCTTGTTTCTGCCTGATCTACTACGCGAACGTCGGAAGGTTGACGCGCTCCCCGCCTTTCATGGCGGATTCGTGGGCGCAGATGCCGACGAGGGTCCAGTTGGCGCTCGTGCGGGCGTCCGGAAACGCCGGCTGCCTGCCCATCACGGCCATGAGGAAGTGGTGCGCCAGGTGCGGGTGGCTGCCGCCGTGGCCGCCGCCCTGGAGGAAGCTGAGGTGGGTCGCATCGTGGATGGCGCCGGTGAACTTGCGGATCGGGTCCGGGAGCCTGCCGGCGTAATCCGGCACCTTCACGCGGCGGGTGATCTGCGGCTCGGGGAGGCCGCGCTGGTGCAGCACGGGCTCTTCGCCTTCCACCTGCTGCCACTCGAAGCTCACGTTGCTCCCCGTCACGTCGAAACTCTCGCGGTACTGGCGGGCGGTGTCGAAGAGCGAGCGCGTGACCTCGGCGACGACGTCGGAACCCTTGATCTTGAACGTGGCCGTCTCGATCGCGAACGGGCTGTTGTACCGCGGGATCAGCTCCTCGCGGATGCGCCCCGAGCCATGACACACGACGCTCTCGGCCAGCGCCAGTTGGTTCTTCGCGGGGTCGGATAGGATCGCCAGGCACGGCGAGACGCAGTGCGTCGCGTACCACATCGGCGGCAAACCGGGCCAGTAGCCGGGCCAGCCGTCCATGTCCTGCTGGTGGCTGCCGCGGAGGAACTGGATCTTGCCGAGCACGCCGCGGTCGTACAACTCTTTGGCGAAGAGGTACTCGCGGCTGTAGACCACCGTCTCCATCATCATGTACGTCTTGCCGCTCTTTTTCTGCGCGTCGATGATCTGCTTGCACTCGTCGGCGCTGGTGGCCATGGGCACGGTGCAGGCGACGTGCTTGCCGGCCGCAAGCGCCTTGACGCTCATCCACGCGTGGTCGGCGATGGGGGAGTTGATGTGAACGGCGTCGACGTTCGGGTCTTTGAGCAGCTCGTCGTAGCTGGCGTAGCGCCTGGCCACGCCGAACTGCTCGCCCACGAGCCGCAGGTTCTGCTCGTTGCGTTGGCAGATCGCGTACATCTCGGCGTCGGGGTGGGCCTGGTATATCGGGATGAACTCGGCGCCGAAACCCAGACCGACGATGGCAACGCGGATGGGCATAGGTCTTTCCTCCTTCGGGACGTCCTGATGTTTCGCAGAGGGCGCATGATGAATTTAACAACGGAGGCGATTGATATCACGCCGGCGAGCGCGGAAAACTTCGCGGTGGGGTGACGGCGCTTCTCAGCGAACGCGCGGCCTTGGCTCCCTCTCCCCGGAGTACCGGGAAGAGGGAGCTGTGCGCGCTCACGGAATCGATCGCGTCTGCCAGGGCAACGCCTTCCCGCTGACGGCGTCGAACCAGCGGCAGCCGTCGGGGGCGAAGCGGATGGGGACGGTTTCCCCCGCAACGACGCGCCAGCTTGACGACACCATCGCCTTGATGCTCGCGTCGCCGAAGCGCAGTTCGACCACGACGTCGGGGCCGAGCGGCTCGGCGTGGCCGGCGACGGCGGCGATGCCGTGCGGGTCGATCCGCACGTGCTCCGGGCGAATGCCCAGTGTGATTTTCGCCGCATCGACCGGCCTGGCGTCGCGATCGGCCACCCGGAACGACACGTCCGCGCACCCCAGCCGGGCGACGCCGTCGGCGTACGTCGCATCGAGGAAGTTCATCGCGTGCTCGCCGAGGTAGTGCGCGACGAAAAGGTCGGCGGGGCGGTCGTAGACGGCCTGCGGCGTGTCGCACTGGAGCACGCGGCCCTGGTTCATCACGCAGATCCGGTCGGCGGTCGTGATCGTGTCGAGCGGGTCGCGCGTGGCGAGGATCGTCGTGGCGCGCAGCTCCTCGTGGATCGCGCGAAGCTCCCGCCGCATCTGGTCTCGATGATCGCCCGTGAAGGGGGCGAGGGGATCGTCGAAGAGGAACGCCTTCGCATCCCGCACCATCGCGCGGCCGAGGCTGACGAGCTGCGCGTCGGTGGCCGATAGCTTTCGCGGCTTGCAGTGGCGGACGTGGCCCAGGCGCAACCGGTCGATCACCTCGTTCACGCGGCGCTCGATCACGTTGGCCGGGATGGACTGCGCGCGCATCGGGAATGCCAGGTTCCGCTCGACCGTCATGTGCGGGTAAAGCGCGTTCGACTGAAACACCAGCGCGACGTCGCGCCGTTGCGGCGGCATGGGTGTGACGTCGAGCCCGTCGATCAGGATCGCGCCCGCCGTCGGTTTCTCCAGGCCGGCGATCATGCGGAGCGCCGTCGTCTTGCCGGCGCCGGTGGGGCCGAACAGGGCGACGAACTCGCCCTGGCGCACGTCCAGGTCCAGCGGCGCGACGGCGGTGAAGTCGCCGAAGCGCTTCGTCGCGCCCTGCAGCACGATGCGGCGCTCCGCCGGCGGTTGGCGCGCATCCGTCATCGCCGGCTCCGCATGGCGAACGCGTCGGCGGCGATCGCGAGGACCAGGAGCACGTGCGCCGCGACGAACGCGCGCACGTCGAGCGGACGAAGCCCGGCGATGGCGAGGAAGACGATGCCGGCGAGCAGCAGCGGGGCGGCCAGCGGCAGCGTGATCGTGCGAAAGGCGAACCACGAACCGGCGCGGTCGACGGCGGCGGCTTCGCGCAGCACGCGGGGGATCGCATCGAGGGCAGCCAGGCTGAGCAGCACCATGAACGGCACCCACATCCACACGTGCGCCGCTGCGCCCCCCGCCGACCGCCAGTGCGTCGCGGCCGGGTAGAGCCCGACGACGAGCGCGACGAGGGCGACCGCCAACGCGCCCCACAGCCCGGTGCGCGGGAACAGCCGGTTCACGAGCACGGCGATGGCGAATCCGACGGCGGCATGAACC
>JBAUGM010000672.1:0-2851 GCA_049679725.1 Tepidisphaeraceae bacterium | reverse complement strand
GAAGACAATGCCGTAAAACCAGTCGCTTTCCTTCCTCCGCGTCCTCTGCGCCTCTGCGGTGAACCTGTTTTTGTCGGGGAGCTAATGCCCCTGCAACTGCTCACTCGTCCGGAAGTACCGCAAATTAAGAATCGTCAGCCCCAGGATCAGCAGGAACAGGATCACGCCGATCGCGCAGGCGTAGCCCATGCGCTGGAACATGAACGCGTTCTGGTACATCCACAGCCCCGGCACCATCGTCTGAAAGCCCGGGCCGCCGATCGTGAGGATGTAGACGCCCTCGAACGCCTGGATGCCGCCGATGATCGTCAGCATGACCAGCAGCTTGATCTGGCTGAGCACGAGGGGGACGTCGACGAGCAGGAACTTGCGCACGCCGGTGGCGCCGTCGAGCGTGGCGGCCTCGTGGACAGAGTCGGGGATGGCGGTGAGCCCGGCGTAGTAGATGAGGATGTTGATCCCGCCGGCGAACGGGAAGCCGATGAAGGCGATCGCCCACAGGGCGGCATCGGGATCGGAGAACCACCCGCGCGCCAGGTGCGACAGGCCGAGCAGGTTGAGCACGGTGTTGACCAGCCCGTCCTCGTTGTAAATCACCCCGCGCCAGATGAGGTACAGCGCGACGTTCGGCACGACGATCGGGAAGAGAAAGAGGATGCGGTAGACGTAGCTCGCCCGCTCACTCGAGAGGGAGAAGATCAGCTTCGCGACGACCAGCGGTACGATCATCACCGCGATGACGTGAAAGCCGGTCAGGAAGAGCATGTTGCCGAAGCTCTTGAGGAACGTGTAGTCGCGCAGGTACTCCGCGTAGTTCGCCAGCCCGATGAACGTCGCCTCGCTGCCGACCTCGTAGTCGTAGAACGACGTTCCGATCGCGATGACGAAGGGGACGAGGGAGAAGATCGCCAGCAGGAGAAAAGTCGGCGAGAGGATGGCGTACAAGGGAGTCGCCTGCGAAATCGGCAAGGCGGACTTCGCGTCTGGCGGGTCTTTACGTGGCTTGGGCGTCTCGCCCGAGCGTTCGCCGCCGAGCGGTTCCGCGAGAGGCTCGGGCGAGACGCCCAAGCCACGTGACAAACCCTGTCTCGCAGCGTGTTCTCGTTGAAGCTCGCTCATGGCGCCGGCAGCTCCGAAAACTTCTCCCGCGCCCTGGCCCGTTCGTCCCACACCTTCTGGAACCGCGACACGTCGAGCGACTTGCGCTGGATGATGCGTTTGGTCGTGCGCTGCAGGTCCTGCTCGACCAGTTCCGTGAACTCCGCGCGGTCGATGCCGTCGTTGAGGTACAGCTCGAGCATCCGCATCAGCACCTGGTTCCACTGGTTGTCGAACGTGTACAGCCACTTGGTCATCGAGTAATGGCGCTGGAGGATGTCGTCGAACGGTTTCAATTCCGCGTGCGGCTCGACGCCCTTGATGTTCGGCAGCAGCGCGATCTGTTCGTTGACGACGGTGTCGCAGTTTTCCGGCGTCGTCAGGAACTGGAGGAACTGGATCACGCGCTGCAATCGCTCGCTCGTCTCGGGATTGCCGGTGTCCTGGTAAGATGCGTTCGTCACGCAGTACTGCATCGCCGACCCGCCAATCACGCACATGTCCTTGCCGCGCGCGAAGCGGCTGTAGCTGCTGTTGATTGCCGGCAGATAGAAGATGCCGAACTCGAACGCGCGGTCCGGATCGGCCAGCAAGCGGTTCAACGTCATGCTGTGGCTCCAGAACATCGCGCCCTTCTGCGTGATGAAGTTCTTGAGCAGCAGCGACGAGCCGTGAGGATTCAGCTCCTTCGCGAGGTACGGCCGCCAGTCTTTCAATATGCGCCACAGCTCCTGCCAGCGCGGATCGCGCGGCGTGAAGAAGCCTTGATCGTGGAGGAAGATCAACTCATCCCAGTCGAGGTAGCCGTGCAGATACTCGCCGCGGCGCGGGTCGTAGTTGAGGTCGAGCACCTCGCGCAGGTCGCCGTAGAGCTGGTCGAACATCAGATCGACGCCCCAGTCGGCGAGGCATTGTCGATCGACGACCAGCGGCGTGTACCCCGCATCCTTGATCTTCTGCTGGATCCGGAGGAACTCCTCCCAATCCTTCGGCTCAGCGAGGCCGAGCTTCGCGAAGATCGTCTTGTTGTAGTAGATGCCGGTCTCGATCATGTCGAGGACGATGCAGTACATCTTCCCGTCCGGCGCCATCGTGCCGCGCGTGGGGACGGGGTACTTGAACTGGTCCCACCACTTCTCCGATCCCGGCTCGCCCTGCTTCACGAACGGGTTCGGCGCATCGAGGTACTTGTCGATCGGCACGTACCAGTTCTTGTGCACGTCCTGCCAGACGTCCTCGACGTTGATCTGGATGACGTCCGGCGCCTGCCCGGAGATGAGCTGCGTGACGATCCACTCGCGCGCATCGGACGCGACGCCGATGAATTCGATGCGCGTGTCGGGGTAGAGCGCTTCGAACGCCCGGCCGACCTTGGCGATGCCTTCGGTGGGCTTGTCGGAGTTCTCGCGGATGATGCCCGGCAGGTAGAGCGGGCCGGGGTTGAACTTGATGACGTGCTTGACGTGAGTGGGCGTGGACTTGGCGGCGCTGGGGCTGGAGCCGAGCGTGATGGGCCTGGCGTCGCTGACCTTGCGCGGGGGGAGGAGCGCCCAGGCGCCGAGCATGATGATCAGGGGCAGGATGGCGTGCTTGAGTTTCCTCAGTCGAAGCGCTCCGCCAGAGACGTTCGCCGAACGTGACAAATCTACCAGAATGCGGAGATCGCGCCGACGCAATCCCGTGGCTTGGGCGTCTCGCCCGAGCTTTCCCGAAGCGGTTCCCCCGCAAATGCTCGGGCGAGACGCCCAAGCCA
>JBAUGM010000671.1:0-1895 GCA_049679725.1 Tepidisphaeraceae bacterium | reverse complement strand
GGTTCGACCTGGCTTCGCTATTGGGCCAGTGGTCCGGCGCGGCGACTTATGCACCGTGTCCGCCCCACAAGCCGCAGGACCTCAATCAGGACTGCAAGGTCAACGGCCTTGACCTCGCGCTGCTGCTGGGCGCGTGGGGGCCGTGCCCGTAGCGCGCGACCTGCTGATCACGTGATTGCACCAGTCACGTGATCGCACCAAGCTCCGACCTTCGAAGACCTTGCGCTCGCTATTGACTGAGCCACACAGTTGCGGAGTCTGCAAGATCCGCAACTGTGCCGTTCGTGTGAGCATCAGTTGTATTGTTGTAGCCCGCGCATCGCATGATCAGCGCCGTCGTCCTTCAGCTTGGATTCTCGGAAGGACTCGCGCCTGCCGTTATCTGGTCGCGCAGCACGCACAGGGCGTGGGCCACAGACTCGAGGCAATCAATCAAGGCCGGATCGAAGTGCGAGCCGGAGCCCTGGCGAAGGATTGTCAAGGCTTCTTCGTGCGTCATGGCCGGCTTGTAAACGCGACGGCTCCTGAGGGCGTCGTAGACGTCGGCCAAGGCCATAATTCTCGCCGCGAGCGGGATCGCATCGCCGGAGAGGCCATCCGGGTATCCCGCCCCGTCCCATCGCTCGTGGTGACTTCGGGCGATGTCCCTGGCCATGACCAGGAACCGCGCCCCGGGGGTGCGCTGGAGCACCGCGTCGATCGTGTGGGCGCCAAGAGCCGCGTGCGTGCGCATGACGAGCGTTTCTTCTGGCGTGAGCTTCCCGGGCTTGAGGAGCACTGCGTCGGGCACACCGACCTTGCCGATGTCGTGCAGCGGGCTGGTCAGCGCGATGAGCGAAACGAACTCCACGTCGATCTCCCCGTAGGCGCCTTTGCGTCGGGCCTCGCCGGCAAACAGGCGGCAGTACTCGCGCACACGCTCGAGATGCTGCCCCGTTTCCGGGTCGCGCGAGTCGGCCAGCTTTGCGAGCGCGAAGATGATGGCGTCGCGGCTGTCGAGCGCGACCACGCGCAGCCCAGCGCGGATGCGCAGCAGCAGCTCCAGCGGGGCCACGGGCTTGGTGAGGAACTCGTCGACGCTAGCGGCGAGCCCCTCGATCACGGATTCGGTGCCCGAGCGTGCCGTGACGAGGATGAAGTAGATGTAGCTGGTCGAGAGCGCGGAGCGCGCCCATCGGCACAGCGAAAGGCCATCCTCGTCGGGCATCTGCCAGTCCGCGACGACGAGACGGATGGCGGGGTCGGCGCGGAGGGCGGCGCGGGCTTCCTCCGCGGAGTGGGCCACGACGACCTCGTAGCCGTCGGAGCGGGCGATGCGCGCGTGGTTGGCCGCGGTGATGCGCTCGTCGTCCACGATGAGGATGCGGTCGGGCATGGTCAGCGCCGATGGTACGCCGCGAGCTGTTCGGATGGCCGCTCATGCCCCGCGCCACTCGACGCCCACGACGGAGACGTCGTCGGTGAAGCTCCTCGTGCCCGCCCAGGCGGCGAGCGTGTCGACGACGCTCGCGACCGCCTGCGCGAGCGTCGCGCCGCCCTGCGCCTGCAGTAACGCCAGCAGGCGCGCCGTGCCGAACTGCGTCATCCCGGCGGCGTCCAACTGCTCCGACACGCCGTCGGAATAGAGGTAGACGCGGTCGCCCGGCTCGAGCTGCAGGGCGGCGTCGTCGTACTTGGCGCCGTCGACGATCGCGATGGGAAACCCGCCGGCGTCCGGCGCCGCGACGGCGTCATTCCCGCGCAGGATGAGCGCCGGCGGATGTCCAGCGCTCGTGAAGTGCAGGCGGCCGGCGCTCGTGTCCAGCACGCACAGCCCCATGGTCAGGAAGCGTCTGTCGTGGTCGCTGGCGCGGAAGCGCCGGTTCATCTCCGTCGCCACGCGCGCGGGCGGCTGC
>JBAUGM010000670.1:0-12602 GCA_049679725.1 Tepidisphaeraceae bacterium | reverse complement strand
CTCCAGCCGCACAATATACTTCTTGTTCATTACGGTCCTCCGTGACCACCGGCACCACGCCGGCTTCACGGAAGATCGGCATTCATACACCCCCAACTCGAAAATCTAGTGGCGACGGAGCACTAGTCGTCTGACTCTTGCGGCGGTGGAAACTCTCGAATCCCGCCGCCTGCTGACGGGCGCGCCGCCGTACGCCAACGCGCTGGACAACGACATCGCCTACGGCGCCGACGGCTCACTGCACGTCGCCTGGCACGACATGCAGACGGGGGCGCTGGAATACGCGACGCGCAGCGCCGCGGGCGTGTGGTCGAACCAGCAGACGATCGAGGCGAGCCCCGGCTTCACGTCCGGCGGGGTCGGCACAGGGTACTACGTCTCGCTCGCCGTCGATTCCAACAACCGCGCCGCCGTCGCGTTCTACGACGGCGCGAACACGGACCTGAAGTACGCCTCGCGCGACGCGTCGGGCGTCTGGGCCGTGCGCTCGACCGCGATCGAGACGACTTCATCGCTCTACCCCTCGCTTGCGTTCTCGACCGCCGACGTCCCCTTCATCAGCTACTACCTCAACTCGACCGACGACCTGAAGGTCGCGCGGTGGACGGGGAGCGCGTGGAGCAAGGTGGCGGTGGACAGCACCGACGACGTCGGCCGATCGAGCAGCATCCATCGCATCCCAGGCGCTGCCGACCGGTTCGGCATCGCGTACGAGAAGACCACCGGCGGTGATTTCAAGGTCGCCGAACTCGGCACGGATGGTTTGTGGACAACGACGGTGGTCGACGCCGACCCGCTCGCCGGCGGCGGCTTCACCTCGCTCGACTACGACGCCAGCAACAACCCCGCCTTCAGCTACTACGACTCCTGGACCAGCACGCTGAAGTACGCTAGCCGCAGCGGCTCGACGTGGAGCGTGGCCGGCATCTCCGGGCGCATCTCCAACTACACCAACCTCGCCTTCGACAGCACGGGCAAGGCGCACCTCGTTTACTACGACGTCGCCGGCAACATCGCGTACCACATCAGCAAACCGTCCGGCGGAACCTGGCAGTCGGTCAACCCCAACCTCCTGCTCGGCGGCGGCAACCGCATCGCGGCCGCGTTCAAGTCCGATGGCTCGATCGCCTACACCTTCGGCCCGCCCAACAGCCAGCCGAACCCGCCGATGGGCATCGGCTTCCAGCAGGCCAGCCTCGCCACGCAGCCGGTCCTGTCGTCGGCGACGACCGTCTCCAACTCGCGCGTCGACGTCGCGTGGACGTTCCCGAACAACCTCTCGCAAACCGGCTTCAAAGTCGGCGTGAGCACGGACGCGGGGCAGACGTTCGTCGAGACGATCGTCGCCTCGGCCGCCGCGCGGTCCGCGCAGATCACGGGCCTGTCGGGCAACACGACGTACACGTTCACCGTCCGCGCGTACAACGCGAGCGGCGACTCGTCCGGCTCGGACATGCTGAACGCGACCACGCTTCAGAATCCTGCCGCAGATCTCGTCGTTCAAAACGTCGCCGTAAGCCCGATGGCGCGATGGTCAGGCGCACGAGTCACCGTGACTTGGCAGGACACGAATCAAGGGGATGCCGCGGCCTCGGTCGCGTGGTCCGATCGTATTCAGGTTGTTCGCGATGCGGACAGTACGGTCGTGGTCGATGAATTGCTCGCTTACGATCCCGCGCTCTCGGGCACCATTGCACCCGGGACGTCCAAGGCACGAAGCTTCGCCTTCAATCTGCCGGACGGGCTCGCAGGCACCGGGCAATTCCATATCCTCGTCACCGCGGATCACGGCAACGCGATTGACGAGCGCCCGGCCGGCGAAGCCAATAACGATGGTCAAACCACGCTCAGCGCGATCCTCGCGGCACCCGATGCGCCGACTGGTCTCTCCACCGTCTTCACCTCCGCGACGCAGGCTCAAATCAGTTGGTCCGCCGCGGCAAACGCGGATACTTACGTCGTTCAACGACGCGCTGTCGCCGGGAGCTGGGAAACCGTCGCCGAAGTGCCGGCCACACAAACGCAGCATGCCGACTCCAATTCGCAAGCCGGCGCTGCAACGCAGTATCGTGTGTTCGCCTCCAATTCCACGGGCTCTGAGGTCAGCAGGGTGATCACCACGGCACGTCCGACCGCGGATGCATTCGGCCTCTCGACAACTCTCGCGGGTTACACCAAGGTAGCCTTGGCGTGGGCCAGTCCGACCGGCGCGAGCGGATTCGACATCGAAATCTCCATCGATGGCACGAGTTTCCTTCGGGAAGGATCGACCGCCGCTGGGATAACAAGTTACGTCTTTTCACGCTTGCTCACCGGGACTGCCTTCTACTTCCGGGTCCGCGCGCACCAGTCCGACGGTTCGACGAGCACGTCCGATGTCGCGTCAACCGAAATGCCCGCGATGCCGTTCACGTCGGAGTCTGACTACACGACCGCCACCGAACTCTCGGATGGTCAGGTTGAGGTGCGATGGACCTCGCACAATTACTATCCGACTCACGGGCCCGTTGCCGAACACGTGGTCGAGCGGCAAGAGTTCGACCAGGACTGGGTTGCCATCCGCACCGTCCCAACCACGACCCTCAGCATCATCGACGCCGTCAGCGCAGGGACCGTCTACTCCTACCGCCTTCGCGCGCGCTACGAGAGCGGCTTCGAGCACAGCATCGCTCAAGAATCAGTGGTGACGAGTCCGGTCGCGCCCACGGGTCTTCTCACCGCGCCGTTCTCGGACGGCAGCGGTTTCGAACTCCGTTGGGACGAGGCACCCGGCGATGGGACGCACTACGAGTTGTTACGTGATGGGGAGGTCTACGCTGGGTACTTCGATTGGAGCTCCTCCTTCGACGTATGGCAGGACCCAGGGTCAACACACGTGTACTCGCTCGTCGCCAAGAGCCTGATCATCAGCGGAGACTTTTACGACGGCCTCGAGAGCGCGGGGGCAGCGCCATCGGCTCCCATCACTGCGAGCACCACGCCGGAAGTCGCTTCCTTCTACCGGACACAGGTGACCGGACATGGCGCCGTCCACTTGGAGTGGGCCGACATCCTCGGCGAGGACAGCTACCACATTGAGCAGTCGACCAACGGCACGGATTTTGTCGAAGTCGCAACGCTCGGTGCGGGGGTCACCAGCCACTTGATGATGGGTCTCGATCCCGCGCAGATCTACCATTTCCGCATCATCGCATCGAATACCGCTGGTGGTCCTTCCGAGGCGTCTGACGCGGTCCAGATCAGACCGACTCTTCTGGCAAACCTCATCGTGTCCGACGCGGCCCGCCTTGGTGCTGGGGCAACCGCGACCCCGTCGGACACCGCCATACCCGAAATCTACGTTGCGGAGATTATTTCCGGACCGGACGCCGGAAAAGCCAAGATCGAGCTGAGCATTACGACGGACCCCGCAACCCCTGAAGCGGGCGAGAATGTCCTGTGGACTGTTTTCGGCATCGACTTTTCGGTTTCTGGATCATTCGCCGAATCTCAACCCGTCGTGACGCTGATTCCGACCGAAGGTGCAAGAGATTTCTACGTACACGCGGGAGTCGATCACAACGGGGACGGGATCATTGGAGCGGACGAAGATTATCGTGTCGTCCTGGTGCATGTCGTTCGCTTCGACACTCTTACGGTGGCTACCGCTGCCGATGCGACCAATTCCGCTGGCGCGGCCGATGGCACAGTGCAGCAACTCTTTGTGCAGCCGGCATCGGATGGAACGGCTGTCTTGAGCTTGAGCGCCTCCGGCGAAGCGGAGTTTTCGCCGTCGCGCTCAAGACTACTCTGGAAGATCACGGGCACGGAAGCCAATCCCGCCTTCGGCACCTTCGAATCCGCTCAAGTAGTTGCGTCGTTGCGCCGACTTAATCCGACGGACAACGTGTTCCACGTGAAGGCGGGAATAGACACGGACGCGAATGGGGTTCTGAGTGATTCAGAGGTGATGCGCACCATCAAAGTCGTTCTCGCGTACACCGCCGCAGACCTCTGGGAAGCGCTCGAAGCCGATCCCGCGCATGGTGCGAAGTTCGCGTTTGTGCGTCAGCAAATGAGCCAACTAGGACACTCGATGGTCATCGAAGACCTCATTCTGCGAGACTTCGATGGCACAGCCGACGCGGCGTACGTGGACTTGGCAGCCACAACGCTGTTTCAGGCGGTGGAGTGGGCGACAAACGCGTTGCGCGAGTGGGCATTCGGAGGCGCGGGCGAGGAGGGCTACTTTACTGGCATCGCTCACAAGTGGGCGGAACAATTCGCGAGCGACGGTGCGGTGGCCATGGGCTCAACGCTCGACTTCCTGTACCTGTTCTCACGTGACGCGAGCGGCGCGTTACACAACTCGATGTATTCGGCGGTCGGTTCAGGATCGACGTCCCTGGCCGGGATGTTCGAGTGGATCTTCGCTGGCCGGTTCGCGAACTCGTCGCCGGGTGAACATGATCCGTCGCGCGTGGAAAGCGACGCAAGTCTCTCCATGCATCCCGACTACTGGGACTTTAACGATCCGCTCCAACATCATGGGGACCAGAATCACCACGTCGCTGGCTGCTTCATGCATGGAATCACGCTGGGGAATTCAAACGCTTCGCTGCTCATTGCCCTATTGAAGACGGGCGACTATCCCGATTCCACAAACTATGGGGACTACCGACTGGCACTTATGGCCGCAGATTTTGCGGTGTGGTGGCAAGAAATGCCGGCTTCCACGGCGCGTTCTTGACCAGCCTATTGAAGAGCCCATGGTCCCACGCGAACCTGTTCTTTGGCCGGACTACGTTCCCCTAAAGTAGTGTGGACTATGGCCAGATTCTTGGACTATGGCCGGAAGAATCGCTTGCGATTTCTTCAAGGGCAGTCAGCTTTGGGGCTTTACTCGTTGATCCTTGCCAGCACCGCGGGTATGGCCGGCATCGGACTCGGCATACGACATCTTCGTTACCTGATGTTGGTGCGACCCGATGATCGCTCTCCAGGAGTTGTCGTCTTGATGATTCCGTTGGCGCTGGCGGCATGCGCCAGCCTGACGGGTGTGGCGATCGGGCTCATCGGATTAAGTGTCAAGACTCCAAGACGGTCTGCCGCCCTGATAGGGGTCATCGTAAACGCCATCGCGGTTGCGGTAGCAGTTGGTGCGCTCATGATGCGATAGGCAGATTAAGGGGTCAGGCAGATTAAGGGGCAGATTAAGGGGTCACGTTGATTTATCTGTCGCCGGCTGAAAAATCAACGTGACCCCTTAATCCGCCCGGGAAAGGTGCAAAGCAATCCCGTCGGTTCCCTTCACGCTGACTACTTGAACAGCGACTACAAGGGGATTAACGATGATCAAAACCACCACTTCGCGGGGTACTTCTTCCACGCCGGGGGAAAATCGGGACGGGAAAATCGGGGAAAATCGGGACAGTCACCTATTTCTCGAGAATGAAATAGGTGACTGTCCCTAAATAGCCTGGAACACCGTGCCCGGTGCGGAAGGATACGAAATCGAGCGAAGCGCGCCGGGCGCGCCGGTCACCTTCGTTCCGACGGCCGGCTCGATCGAATTCGACGACGAGACCGTAGCGCCGCTCAGCACCTACGCATATCGTATCCGCGCAACTGGCGCCACAGGCAACTCCGTCTGGTCTGAGGCGGTGGAGATCACGACACCCGTCGCTCCGCCGACGCCGCCGATTGAGATCAGCGTCACAAGGTCCCCGTGGTCGTGGGGGGCACACCGGGCAAGGGTCGAGATCGAAGGAGAAAACGGCGAGCCCATCGCCTGGCCAGGACCAATGGTGGAGTGGGGTCGCAAAAGGGGTCATCTTGATTTATCTGCTACTCGATGCCGGGATGCCGTTGCGCGCCGATAAATCAAGGTGACCCCATTATCTGCCCCTGAAGGAGCTGAACGATCGTTACGCGATCGAGCCGCGTCGCGGGACCGATGCACACCGGCTGGCGGAGCGGAACCTCGACGAAGTGTTGTGCGTGCGCGAGGAACGAACGGTGGGCAACGACTGGTGCGTGCGCTGGCGAAACGGCTGGTTGCAGATCGCCGCGACGCACGCGCCGCTGAGCCTGGCGAAGCGCAAGGTCCAGGTGCGGGAGAAGCGCGACGGCGTGTTGCTGTTGAGCTACCAGGGCCACGCGCTGACGTGGACGCGCGTGGCGACGCGGCCGAAGGCGCGTGCGGTGATCGTGAACAACAAGAGCTGGAAGCCGTCCGCCACCCACCCGTGGGTGAAGCGGCCGGCCTTGCAAGAGGCGGGCAAAGGATGACACTTCAACTTCGGCTATGGGGGTGACACTTCTACTTCGGTACAACAAGGGGACATCACTGATATTGACTTCCCCGCGTCCTGACGGTAAGCTGTCCGCATGCCCCGCACCGCCCGCGCGACCGGAGGACATAAAGGGGTCACGTCCCAAACTGACCTTCTCCAGATCTTTACGACCGCGACGCGATCGCCGATGAGATCGGCCGCAGGATGCGCGGGACGATATACTGTTGCGCCAGCGCATCGGCGCGGTGGGCCATCTTCGTGAACAGCTCTTCCATCGGCTCCTTCGGCCGATCGCCCCAGTAGCGGCGGAGGATGAGGTACACGCTGATCACGTCGTCCGAATAGTCGCCGGTGCGGACCTGGTAGCTGTTCGTGCGCGTGACGATGTCGATGCGGGCTTGCAGGCGGCAATCGTCGCTGAGGGCGACGGTGATCGTCGGCTGGAAGTCGACGGCGCGGGCGCCCTCGACGTCGTTCAGGCAGCTCAGCGGGGACTCGGCGAAGAGACTCTCGGCGATGATCTCGTCGTGGTTGCCGCCGAACTCCAAGTCGAAGCCGAAGAGCACGTCGAGGTAATCGACCTCGACCGGGCTGATGCCCAAAAAGTGCGGCGCGGTTTCGAGCAGGCTGGTGTGCAGCTTCAGGGCATCGTCGATCTCATCGGGGTTCACGTGGCCGGCGCTGATGCGCTTCTGCTCGAGGCTCGTCCAGCGGTAGCTGCGGCCGGAGCGGTCCTCCTCGATGTTGAAGTCGCCGCCCTCGGTTTTACGGAAGCGGCTCATCGCGGGGTACTGCTTCTGCACGCGCTCGAAGAAGTGCAGGAGGGTTTCGCGGTTGTGCGGGAGGTTCAGCTGCGAACCCAGCCGCATGTTGACGTAGAAGTCCTCGCAGAATGCGCCGTACGGATGCGACATAACGTGGTCTCCCGATGCCCCAGATCACAGCCGATCGACCTTCCATGGTTATCGGCCGTTTTGCCCGGCGGAGTGTAGCCGATTCATCTCAGAACGTAAGTCAGGACGCTTTGGTTCGTTTGACCGCTTTTTTGTCGCGTCGTACAAGGGTCGGATGCTCAAGCCGGTGTACGCGCTGGTCGGCTCCGACCCGTTCCTCCAGCTTCAGAAACTGCGCGAGATTGCCGCCCTGCTCCCGCCCGAGGCGCAGCGCATCGACTTCGACGGCGAGACGGCGCAGCTGGCGGAAGTCCTCGACGAGCTGCGAAGCTTCGCCATGTTCGGCGGCGGCGAGAAACTCGTCACCGTCCGCGAGGCGGATGCGTTGATCACCCGCTACCGCGAGCAGCTCGAAGACTACGTGAACAAGCCGTCGAGCTCGGCGACGCTCGTCCTGCGCCTCAGCTCGCTCCCGGCCACGCAGCGCATCGCCAAGGCGATCGCGAAGGTGGGCGTGATCGAATCGTGCGCCCCGCCGAAGGACCTGGCGCGTTGGGCGATCGAGCACGCGAAGCGGGCGCACAAGGTCACGCTCGCGCCGGACGCCGCGAAGGTGCTCGTCGACTACGTCGGCGCCGACCTCGGCCGGATCGACACGGAGCTCGCCAAGCTCGCCATCCAGTGCGACAACGAGCGCATCTCGCTTGACACCGTGTGCGCCAACGTCGCCTTCACGCGCGAGCGCGAGATGTGGGACCTGACCAACGCCCTGGCCGCCGGCAACGTCGGGGAAGCGCTCTCGCGCTGGCGGCAGCTCCTGCAATCGGATCCGTCGACCGAGTTCCGCGCCGTCACGTGGCTGGGCATCTGGCTTGGCGACATCGCCACCGTCGTCAACACCGGCCCGCGCTCCAGCCAAACGCAGAAGCTGAGCTGGAAGTACAAGGGCGGATTCGACCGCTTCGTGCAGAACGCGCAGGCGTTCGGCAAGGACGGTTATGCCCGCGCGCTGGACCTGCTGACGGAGATCGACAAGCAGAGCAAGTCCGGCGTGGGTGATGCCGCGGAGAACGTCGAGCGGTTCATCCTGGCGATGGCGCCAGTGACGCGCTAGCGCGCGACACGTTCATTTGCCCGAACACTTCCGCTGCGAACTCGAACGAGCGCAGGCGCGCCGCGTGATCGAACGCCGATCCCGTCGCGATGATCTCGTCGGCGTCCGTGTCATCCAGCACTTGCTCCAGCCCCTGCCTCACCGTCTGCGGTGATCCCACGACAGCGTACCTCGTGATCCGCTCGACGTGCGCCCGCTCCACCGGCGACCACACGCCGTCCATCGTGTCGATCGGCGGCGGGGTCTTGTCGGGCACGCCGCGGATGAGACTCAGGAACTGCTGCTGGAGCGAGGTGAAGAGGCGGCGCGCCTCCTCGTCCGTGTCGGCGGCGAAGACGTTGACGCCGACCATCACGTAAGGGCGAGCGAGTTGCTCCGACGGGCGGAAGTTCGACCGGTACAGCTCGAGCGCGACGTGCAGGTAGTCGGGCGCGAAGTGCGACGCGAACGCGAACGGCAGGCCGAGCGCAGCGGCCAGGCGGGCGCTGAAGTCGCTCGAGCCGAGGAGATAGATCGGCACCTTCAGCCCAGCCCCGGGGATCGCGTTGACGTGATTGTCGGATGTCCCGCGGAAGTAGTTCATGAGCTCGCGCAAGTCGTCGGGGAACGTGTCAACATCGCTGCCGAGGTTGCGTCGCAGCGCGCGGGCGGTGCGCTGGTCGCCACCGGGCGCGCGGCCGACGCCGAGGTCGATGCGCCCCGGGTAGAGCGACTCGAGCGTGCCGAACTGCTCGGCGATCACCAGCGGTGCGTGGTTCGGCAGCATGATGCCGCCTGCGCCGACGCGGATCGTCTTCGTCCCGCCCGCGACGTGGCCGATCACCACCGACGTCGCGGCGCTGGCGATCCCGGGGATGTTGTGGTGCTCGGCCAGCCAGTAGCGGTGATAGCCCCACCGCTCGGCGTGTTGTGCGAGATCGAGCGTGTTGCGGAAGGATTGCGCCGCCGTGCCGCCGGCGATAATTGGGGAGAGGTCGAGCAGGGAATAGCGGACGGATTGGTCGTTGTTGTTGGCCATGATGTCTGGTCAACAATAGGCCGGTCGCACGATGGGCGGCTCATTCCTTCAACCCGCTCATCGCCATCCCGCTGATGATGTGGCGGCTGAAGAGGAGGAAGATCAGCAGGATCGGCGTCGTGCAGACGACGGAGGCGGCCAAGGTCAACCCGTACTCGTTGGCATAGCTGCCCTGGAAGAGCGCGACGCCGACGGGCAGCGTGTAGCGCTCGATCGAGTCGAGGAACACGAGGGGCGCGAGGAATTCGTTCCACGAACCGATGAACGTCAGGATGCCCAGCGTCGCCAGCGCGGGCTTGCTCAGCGGCAGCATGATGTGCCAGTAGATCCGCCACGGCCCGCAGCCGTCGAGCATCGCGGCCTCTTCCAGTTCAGTGGGGATCGCCTTGAAAAACTGAGTGAGCAGGAACACGCCGAACGCGCCCGCGCCGGCCGGGACGATCAGCGCCGCAGGCGTGTCGAGCCAGCCCAGGCGGTTGAGGATCAGGTACACGGGCACGAGGAGGATTTGCCCCGGCACCATCAGCGTCGCGACGATGATCGTGAAGATGACCCGCCCGCCCGGCGGCTTCAGCCGCGACAGCGCGTACGCGGCGAGCGAGTCGACCGTCAGCACCAGCAGCGTGACCGACGAGCTGATGAAGACGCTGTTGAACAGCCAGGTGAAGATCGGGACTTCCTCGGCGTTGCCGAAGAGGTGGCCGAAGTTGTCCTTGACGCCCGCGACCGGGTCGCGCGGGAGGAGGCTGTCGAGCCGGATGATCTCCGCTTCCGGCTTCATCGCGGTGAGGAAGATGAGGACGACCGGCATGACGAACAGGAGCGCCGCGAGCGCCAGAAGGAACTCGACGCCGAGGCGCGCGATCGGGTTGCCCGCGCGGCTGTCGGTGGGGTTCTGCGCCATCGGCTACTTCTCCCTCAACACCCGGAACTGGATCAGCGAGAACGCCACGATCACCAGGAACAGCAGCCAGCTCATCGCCGAGCCGTAGCCCATGCGGTAGAAGTTGAACGCGGTGTCGTAGATGTACTGCACGAGCACGCGCGTGGACATCTCCGGCTCGCCGCGCGTGATGATGTACGTCTGGCCGAAGATCTGGAACGCGCCGATGACGTTGAGCACGAGGACGAACAGGAGCACTGGGCGGAGCAGCGGCAGCGTGATGTGGATGAACCGCCGCCAGCCGACGGCGCCGTCGATGGCGGCGGCCTCGTAGTAGGCGTCGGGGATCTGCTTGAGTCCCGCGAGCAGGATGACCGTCGGCCCGCCCACGGTCCACCAGACCGTCATCAGGACGATCGACGGCATGGCCCAGCGCTTGTCCGTGATCCAGTTGACGGGTCCGATGCCCAGCGGCTCGAGCAGCGCGTTGAACACACCGAACTGGCTGTTGTAGAACCACCGCCACAGGATGCCGGCGACGGAGATCGTGATCATCGTCGGGATGAAGATGCAGAGGCGGTAAAACCCCTGCCGACGCGCGGGGAGCGACTCGATCCCGACCGCCAGCAGCAGCGCCAGGCCAACCGTCGCCGGCACAGCCATGATGACGAAGCGCGCCGTCGCCCACAGGGCGCGCCGGAAGTACGGATCGGCGACGGCCTCGCGGTAATTGGCCAGGCCGACGAACGTCGGCGCGACGTCCTTCGACTCCACCAGGTTGTACTTCTGAAAGCTGAGGACGAGCCCGTAGCACAACGGGAGCAGCAGGAACACGCAGAAGAGCGTGAGGTACGGCAGGAGAAACAGATAGCCGGCAAGGCGGCGTGGGGAGCGAGTCATCGTCCGCTCCGGCGCTGTCGTGACGAGAGGCCAGCCAAGGCTCCCTCTTCCCGGTACGCCGGGGAGAGGGTTGGGGAGAGGGGCAAGCACCGCGCGATGTTGAATGGCGCTTTGTTCCGAGCGCCGCGCGCGGGAGGGCGCGCAACGCGACGGCGAACGCCATTCGCCCCTCTCCCCTGCCCTCTCCCCGGGGTACCGGGGAGAGGGAGAGAAGCGGCTATCGTTTCGTCGCGCTCGCTCATTGTGTGTTTTCCCCCGCGACGGCGCGCTCGCGCCGGTAGCGTTCGAGCACGGCGCGAATGCGCTTGGCCGCATCCGCGAACGCCTGCTCCGGCGTGGCCGATCGTCGCAGGATCCGCTCCACCGCCGGATCGAACTCCGCCAGGTACTCGTTGATGAACGGAGACGGCGGGAAATAGGCGGCGTGCGGAACCTGCTTCGCGAACTCGTACTGGGCCGTCATGTTCCGGAACCGATCGGTCTCGCGCAGGCTCTTGCGCACCGGGATCTGCCCCCCCTCGGCCCAGTCGAGGCTGTTGTCAGACAGGAACTTCGCGAAGCGCTTGGCGGCGTCGAGTTGCGCGCCGTCCAGATCGTTCCGGAGACACAGGACGTGTGACGACGCCCACGCCGCGGGCTTCGGGCCCATCTGCGGGATCGGGGCGGCGCCGAAATCCAGATCGGTCTGCCGGCGCAGTTCGGGCAGCATGTAGATGCCTTCGAAGACGAGGCCGAGCCTCCCCTGTCGGAAGCCGACGAACGCCCCGCCGAACGCGGAGAGGCTCTCCGGGGGCATGATGACCTTCGTTTTCTCGATCAGGTCAACGACGAACTGCATCCCCGCCGCCGCCTCGGGCGCGTCGAGCGTGACGGCCGATCCGTCCGGGCTCATGATGTCACCGCCCCACTGGCGCAGGTAGGTGTACGAGTTCGTCCGCAGCCAGGTGATCGCCTGTCCGTACGTCTCCTTCACGCCGTCGCCGTTCTCGTCGCGCGTGAGCCGGCGGAGCGCGTCGACGTACTCCTCGCGCGTGCGCGGCGGCTTGGGCTCGCCGCGCTCGTCCACGATCCCGGCTTTGCGGAACAGCGCGCGGTTGTAGTACATCCCGATCGTGTGAATATCGAGCGGGATGCCCAGGTGGCGTCCGTCCCTCTCGACGGCGGCCCAGACGTTGGGGTCAAAATCACCCGCATCGATCCCGGCGGCGGGGTCGGCGCTAGCGTGCGCGAGATCATCCATCGGGCGAAGGAACCCCGCGCGGTGGAAGCGCGTGACGGCATCGCTGTGGACGACGAAGACTTGCGGCGCGCGCCCGCCGAGGTTGGCGACGAACAGCTTGTTGTAGTAGGTGCCCCACTCCATCCGCTGCATGACGACGTGGACGTCGGGGTTCTGCCGATTGAATCGCTTGACCAGCGCGAGCATCGTCCGCCCGTCGGGGCCGGTGAAGCCGTTCCAGAAGCGCAGCGTGACACCGTCGCCCGCGCCGGCGCGGTCACAGCCCGGCAGCGCCAGCGC
>JBAUGM010000669.1:0-1675 GCA_049679725.1 Tepidisphaeraceae bacterium | reverse complement strand
CGGCAGCGCCGGTCAGCAGCCAGGCGCCGGTCGAGCGTGATGCCGCGCGGCGCGACGCCGTCACAGGAGTGAGCCCCTCACCGTGAGCCTCGTCAGCCGATACCTCGATCCGGCCCTCGTCGAGCGCCTCAACCACCTGCAGCTCTCCGCGCGCAGCGTGGTCGAGGGGAGCACGATCGGCCTGCACCGCAGCCCGGTGAAGGGCGCGAGCATCGAGTTCCGCCAGCACCGTTTCTACGTCCCCGGCGACGACCCGCGCCGCCTCGACTGGCGCGTGCTCGCGCGCACGGATCGGCCGTACGTGCGCGAGTACGATGAGGAGACGAACCTCCGCGCCGCCATCGTGCTCGATCGCAGCGGCTCGATGGGTTATGGCCGAAAGTCCGGCACGAAGTTCGACTACGCCGCGAGGCTGGCGGCGTCGCTGGCGTATCTGATGCTCGGGCAGACGGAGGCGGTCGGGCTGGCGATGGTCGGAAGCCGGCTCGAGTCGTGGCTCCCGCCGCACGCGGGGACGGCGCAGTTGTCGCGCGTCATCGAGGCCCTCGAGCGCGCCGCGCCGGCGGGGGAATCGGACCTGGCGCGGTCGGTGCAGGAAGTCGCGGACCGGTTGGAGCGGCGTTCGCTGCTGGTCCTGCTGTCCGATTTCCTGAACCCGATCGCGCGCATCCGCCCGGCGCTGGCCCGGCTTCAGCACGACCGCCACGAGGTGATCGTGCTGCGCGTGCTCGACGTCGACGAGACGACGTTCCCGTTTCGCCGGTGGGCGCGGTTTCGCGGGCTGGAGGGCGAGCGGTCGCAGGTGTGCGAGCCGGCGCTGGTTCGCAGGAAGTACTTGGATGGATTCCGATCGCACGCCGATCAGCTTGCCGGCGCGTGCCGCGCGTTGCACTGCGAGATGCACACGTTTCTGACCGATCGACCGCTCGACCAGACGCTGACCGGCTTTCTCCAGCACCGCCACGGCATGCAGCCCGCCGCTGCTCGGGTCCCTTCTCCCGGTACTCCGGGAGAAGGTTAAGGCATGGAAAGCACCTTCGCCTATTCACTGCCTGCCGTTCGATGTTCGGTGTTGGATGTTGGATGTTCGGTGTTCGTCGTCGATCGTGCGAAGGCGAACATCGAACATCCAACACCGAACATCGAACATCGAACGAGGGAGCACGGCGAACGGTAGGACGCGCATGTTCCTCAACGCCATCATGCTCGCGGGGATTGCCGGCGCGGCGCTGCCGCTGGTCGTGCATTTGCTCAGCCGCGCGCGCGTCCGCACGGTGGACTGGGGCGCGATGATGTTCCTGGAGGACGGGCGCGGGTCGCAGGATCAGGCGGCGAAACTGAAGCAATGGACGCTGCTGCTCCTGCGGATGGGGATCGTGGCGCTGCTTGCGGTTGCGCTGGCGCGTCCGATTGCAGCGGGCCGTTGGACGGGGCCGCAGGGGCCGCTCACGGCCGTCATTGTCCTCGACTGCTCCGCCAGCATGGCCCAGCCGACGAGTGGCGGACGAACGCGCATGGACGCGGCGCGCGAGGCCGTGCTCCGTATCCTCTCCGGCATGCAGAAGGGCGACCGCGCGGCCCTCATCGTCGCGGGCGCCGGTGAGGCACGCCGAACATCCGACCCGCCCAGCGCCGATCTGCAAGCCGTCGCCGCGCGCGTCGCCGAACTCAAACC
>JBAUGM010000668.1:0-2194 GCA_049679725.1 Tepidisphaeraceae bacterium | reverse complement strand
GCCCCGCCGTGGGGGTGGTATCATCTCCACATGCGCCCGGCGGCGTTTCTCTCGCACGTCATGGACTTCTGCTATCCGGGCGCCTGCGCGATCTGCCAGGCGCACGCGCCCGGCAGCGCCGCGCTGTGTGAAACGTGCGGCAACGAACTGCGACTGCTCGAACGCGCCCCCGCCTGCGATCGCTGCGCCATGCCGTTGCCGCAGCACGAGGCGCCGTGCCCGCACTGCAACGGGAAAGGGCTGCGCCCGTTCGAGCGCATCCTGCGGCTGGGCGTTTTTGCCGATCCGTTGAAGCACCTTGTCCATCAATCGAAGTACCACCACCGCTGGCCGCTGGGAGAGTTCCTGGCGGATCGACTGCTCGAACAGGAACGCGTGAAAGGGTTGCTGATGGAGACGGATGGGCTCGTCGCCGTCCCGTTGCACCCGGTGCGGCACATCCATCGCGGCTACAACCAGGCCGAGGTGATCGCCCGGCGATTGTCGAAGATTTGCCGACTTGATCTCGTCCGCCCGGCCGTGCGATTGCGCAACACCCAGACGCAGACCCACGTGCGCTCACACGCGAAGCGCGAAGAGAACCTCCGCGACGCCTTCGGCCTGATCGACGCCAAAAACGTGCGCGGGCGGCACGTCGTTGTCATAGACGATGTTATGACGACCGGCGCGACCCTGAAGAGCTTCGCCCGTTGCCTGAAAGAGGCCGAGCCCGCCAGCCTGTCGGCGCTGGTCGTCGCCATCGCCGACCCCAGGGAGCGGGGGTTCGAAGTCGTCTAATTTTTCAAGTTGCAGCCGAAGCACTCCGATTCACGTATTAATTCGTTGACGCGACGAATTCGTTCGTTATAAAAGTCGCGACGGCGGATACGTGCGGTGCGGTGCTGCGAATGCTATAAGGGCGGCGTGGCACGACACGCACTACCCAGACCCACGGACGGCGAGCTCGAGATCCTTGCGGTGCTGTGGGGAAGGGGGGGCAGCACCGTCCGGGAGGTCCACGAGACGCTCCAGGCGGAGCGGCCGCTCCACTACAACACGGTCCTCAAGATCCTCCAGATCATGCTGGAGAAGGGGATCGTCCTGCGCGACGACACCGTGCGCCCGCAGGTCTACCGCGCCGCCATCAGCCGCGCGCACACCGAAAAACACCTGATCAAGGACCTCATGCGCCGCGTCTTCGGCAACTCCGCCAAGGAGTTCGTCATGCGCGCCCTCGACTCGCGCCGCGCCACGCCCGAAGAGATCGAGGAGATCCGCAAGAAGCTCGACCGCATGGAGCGCGGGGAATAACGCGTCATGGGCGTGATCGATCCACAGGCCGCCGAGCGGGTGGGGTGGATGCTGATCCACTCGCTGTGGCAGGGCGCGATCATCGCGCTGGCCCTGGCGGTGGCGCTGCGTCTGCTCCGGCGGAGCACGGCGCAGGCGCGGTACGTCGTCGCGTGCCTCGCACTGGTCGCCCTCGTGATCGCGCCGGTCGCGACGCTCTGGCACCTGTCCCGCGACGGGAACGACACGTCCGCCGCCGGCGTGCTGCTGCTGCCGCACTCGCTGGTTCAGACCGAGCGCCTCTCGCCCGCCTACGCGCTGTTCGGACACGAGGGCGTGAGCGGCGGGCGCACGTGGATCCACCTGGTCAACGACGTCGTCGAGACGCTCCGGCCCGTGCTCACGTGGGTTGTGATTGTCTGGTTCGCCGGCGCCGCGATCGTCGCGGTTCGACAGGTCGGCGGCTGGGTGCTGCTCCGCCGCCTGCTCAGCGGCAACGCCTCGCCGCTGGATGACGAGAGCGCGCGGTTTGAGGCGATTGCTCGGCGCGTCGGGTTGCACCGTCGCGTGCGGTTCTTCGAGACGGCGCTGGTCGATGTTCCCGCGACGCTCGGATGGCTCCGCCCGCTCGTGCTCTTGCCGGCGTCGGCGCTGGCGGGGATGGACGTGCGCTACGTCGACGCGCTCGTCGCGCACGAGTTGGCCCACGTCCGCCGGCACGATTACCTCGTCAACCTGCTGCAGGCGATCGCGGAGACGATGCTGTTTTACCACCCCGCGGCATGGTGGATCTCGCGGCGCGTGCGCGACGAGCGCGAGCAGTGCTGCGACGATCTCGCCGTCGCCGCGACGGGCGATGCCGTCACCTATGCGCGAGCGCTGGCGACGATGGAGCAGGTTCGGCCGTCCTGGGGCGCCTATGCGC
>JBAUGM010000667.1:0-1777 GCA_049679725.1 Tepidisphaeraceae bacterium | reverse complement strand
GACGATGACCGGTCGATTCGAGCACGGGCATCGGTCCGCGAATCGCCTGCCGTTCGACGTCTCGCGCCTCTCGCCCCTCTCCCCCGAGTACGTGGGAGAGGGAGTGCGCCTTTTTGACTATCCGTACACGTTCTCCGGATGACGGGCGGCGGGCACGCGCACATTTCAATCCTGATGATCACACATCGACGTCCGTGAAATAGTCCGATCGCCACAATGGGTTCTTGGAACGGTTCTTGGAACGGTTCGCGGATGGCGACCCTCTCTTATCGACGACGCGTCGAAGCGCGGGCGCCCGCGCGGCGCGCGAAGATGGGAAGCCCTTGCGCTCATTGAGGGTTATTCGGACTTTGCCAACTGGCGCAGATGCCCGATAAAACGGCATCTTTCCGGCCGCGGCGACGATGCCGCCGGCGATCGAGAAATTTTCGCGCGCAAGTGCCCTTCGCCCGCTGTTTTGAGTTGACATCGTTTGCCGCCGGTTGATAGGTTCTCGGCCCCTCGCCCGTGTTCCGGCTGGCAATACCCTTTTTTCCTAGTGGGAGAGCCGTTTGATGTGTAGTGACAAGCGGGGAGCGTTCGTAACCCTCTCGGCCGGCACGCGCCCCGTCATCGAGGCGCTGGAAGGCCGCTCACTCTTCGCGTTCGTCGCGCCGACGCCGGTTTCGTCCTACCTCGATCTGCAACGGGCATTCCTGCGGCCCAGCGCGCTTCCCGTACACGCCGCGCTGGCGTCGCCGAGCATTACCGGCTCCCGCCCCGCGCCCGGCGCAAGCGGCGTCCTGCGCGACGCCCCCATCGCCGCCGACGTCCACCTGCCCAACTCGGGCCACGGCGTCGACGAGTCCACGCTCAGCAGCGCCACCGTCAAGCTGTACAAGACCAGCACCGGCGCGCAGGTCGACGCCAACCTCGACACGACGGGCGGCGGCGACGCGATCATCCTCCAGCCCAACGTCCTGCTCGCGGCCAACACGAGCTACACGTTCGAGATCACCAGCGGCGTGAAGGACACCGCCGGCGCGTCGTTCACGCCCTACAAGGCCAAGTTCAACACGGGGTCGGGCACCAGCGTCACGTCGACGACCGCCACGTTCGCCAAGACCGCGCAGTCGAGCACCGCCGGCCAGAAGTGGACCGGCATGACGTTCGGCCCGGACGGGAATCTCTACGCCTCGACGTTCAACGGGAAGATCTTCCGCTTCACGCCCGACGGAGCCGGCAACCTCGGCGCCGGCACACTGATCAACACCGTGCGCGCCGGCAACGGCGGCGATCGATTGATCTCCGGCATCGCCTTCGATCCCGCGTCCACCGCCAGCAACCTGATCCTCTGGGTCAGCCACAGCCAGTCGACGCTGGAGAACGCCAGCGACTGGCAGGGCAAGGTCAGCAAGCTCTCCGGCACGAGCCTCGGCACGTACAAGGACGTGGTCATCGGGCTGCCGCGCTCGATCCGCGACCACGTGACGAACCAGCCGACGTTCGGCCCCGACGGCGCGCTGTACCTGAACCAGGGCAGCATGAGCGCCATGGGCGCACCGGACAACGCCTGGGGCATGCGCAGCGAGCACCTGCTCAGCGGCGCGATCCTGCGCATCGACACCAAGGCGATCAGCGGCACGCTCAACGTGAAGACCGAATCGGGCGGTTCGTACAACCCGTTCGCGGCGAACGCGCCGGTCACGATCTACGCCGAGGGCGTGCGCAACGCGTTCGACGGCGTATGGCATCGCAACGGGCACTACTTCGTCCCCGCCAACGGCTCGGCCGCGGG
>JBAUGM010000666.1:0-5683 GCA_049679725.1 Tepidisphaeraceae bacterium | reverse complement strand
GACCGACGCGTGGGAGCGAACACGCAACAACGCGACCGCCCGGATCGACTGGCAGTTCACCACCGCCGACGCGCGGGTGAAGCTCCGCAGGCTCTACCCGAAACTCTAACGGCGACGGAGCACTAGTCGAGGACCTATACCTCAGGGACGCCAGAGCTCGGGGCAGCAAGACGCGGAAAGGTTTGAACTGCGGCGGGGTCTTCGACGCGTACTATTTCATCGGCCCCTCCGACATGCATCGGTTTTTTGGGGCGACGACTGGCACGTCCTTGAGCGCCGCGATCGAGGGGTACTTCGCACGAAAGTACGCAATCGACCCGGACTTCCGGGACGATTTCGAGTTGACGAAGTCCGGTCCAGGCGCGGGCCCACTCGACCTCACGAAGCCACAGGACAAGAACCAGTGGGAGCTGCGCCGCAAGAGCTTCTTTCGGTATTACGCGGTTCGGGCGGCCGCCGCGTTCAGCCTTGGGAGCCACGACGAGTGGAACATCTTCGTGCGCCTCAACGCGCGTCGTCTGAACGAACATCGCGAAGCCTACGGCGCCGGCGAACAGATCGCCGGTTTTTACGACGGTCGCCAGATCGATCCAGCTGCTTCGGAGCGCGAGGTGTCGCGTGGCTATGAACCGGCCGATTCCGCTGCGCGAAGGCGCACGGTCCGCGCCGAAAGCGCGACGGCATCCGGGCTTGCCGGCGCCCCACATCCCCGTGAGATTGCGTGGCCCGCAGGCGCTGAATATTCATCGTGAAAGGTGATCCTGGCGTCACCCGCATCTGGCAACTTGACGGTCACATCTTCGACGAAAACAGTGGACGTGGCGCGGCTCACCGCGCAGTCGCTAGACGTTGTTGCCGATGTACTTCTCGTTCGTCAGGATCTGGTGGACCATCCCCTTGGTCCAGGGGCGACCGGACTCGGAGGGGATTCCCTGCTGGCCGAGGATCTGAGCGATGTTGCTCTCCTGCTTGCCTTCCTTTGTGAACGCGTGGTAAATCCACCGGACGACCTCTATCTCTTCCTCCGGACCGGGAACGAGAATGACGCGATCCGTCTGCAGGCTCTTGTGCTCGCCTCGCTTTAGTTCCGCCTTCGGGGAACCAGTCTGGTCAATCAGCATTCTCCGAAGGCCGTAGCCGGCAGGTCCACCCTGACGGTAACCCAGTTGAATCAGCCGGCATTGGCCCTGGAAGACCTTCGACGACAGCTCACGGCTGTACTCGCCGGCCATAGCTCGCTTGACGCTCTTGATGATCGTGGCGGTGGGGCTCCCGTCGTTCTCGAACTGCTCGGCGCAGTACGCCACCTGGATGCCGGCGCGCTTGCACACATGCTCGTAGTAGGCACTTTCATCCGTGTCCTGAAATCGTCCCCAGCGGCTGATGTCGTAAACCAGGACCGCCCGATAGTTCGCTTGGCCGCGCTGCACGTCGTCGATGAGGTGCTGGAGAGCCTCGCGGCCCTCGATCCGCAGGCCGCTCTTGCCCTCGTCCGCGTACGTCCGGACGATCTCGAAGCCTTTCCGTCGGGCGTAGTCGCGGATCATTTCACGCTGGTTTTCGGTCGAGTACTGCTGGTGCTCGGTCGACATGCGGACGTATTCCGCGGCCGGCGTCAGTTCCGACGGCAGAGCAAAGTCCCTCTTGTCCCGAGCCCCTGCCATTGCCGTGCTCACGGTGAAGTGTTCGCGTCACCGCCGAAGTTGACTCGGCTCTGGTGGCGGGTGCGGAGAGGGAGTATGACGCCTCCTCGTGCAACCACGCGTGGGATTCTCGTGCAATCCCGTGCAATCCGGTCACATTCTCGCGTCGAGGATCAGACCGTAGCGGCGTCCTTGACCTCGGATCGAGTCGGCAAGTTCGGGCATGCCCGCGGCTCGAAGCCTGCATTTGAGATGCCGAATTTCGCTGCGGATGGTTTCCGGGGCGCGGACGTTGCCCTCCCACACGTCCGTGAGGAGTTGCTCCTGGCCGACGTAGTGGTTTGGCCGCCGGCACAACCGCTCGAAGAGTCTGAAGGTGACGGTATAGCCCAGGCGACAAGTCATCCCACGCCAGCGGACGGCCAGGGCGGCGTGATCGACGACTGGTCGTTCAGTCGCAGTCGCCGAAGATGTCATTTGGCCGTCGGAAGCGATCATGCGTATCTCTTCCACGCAGAGCGCCGCCGTCGTTTGGGCCGCCGATAGCTGGTCCAGTAGTTGGAGAATCCGGTCTCTTGTGTCGTCGATCATCGGTCCTCCTCGATTTGATGTGAGAAACCGTGATGATCGGCCGCGTGCCATGCTCAGGAAGCTCGTCCACGACTGTGGCGTCGGCGAGGCATAAGGAGCGCTGCGTGTCGGTTGCCGCCATGTGATCACGCTCGACCAGGTCGACGCGATCGGCGTCGGACGACCCGAGGCTGACCCGAGTCGCGCGTATAATCAGGCGGCGGTTCATCGTGGAAAGGCCGGCAACGTCCGGGGTTCAATGGGTATGTCAGCAGCGAACAAGCATCGAGCCGACGTTCTGCTCATCACCGTCAACAAGATTGAGACGAGCGCGGTGCGCACCGCGTTCAGGGCGGCCGTCGGTCACGACCCGGTGCCCGTCGAGATCGACAAACGGGTTTACTGGAAGCTCGGCACCGTCAAGGGCGCCGAGGTCTACCACGCGTTCTCGGAAATGGGCAGCACGGGTCCTGGCGGGTCTCAACAGGCCGTTGACCGCGCCATCCGCGCTCTGAGCCCGGCGGCGGTCTTTGCGGTCGGTGTCGCCTTCGGCGTGGACGAAAAGGAGCAGAAGATCGGTGACATCCTCTTCTCCACCCAACTCCAGCTTTACGAGCCCCAACGCGTCGGGAAAAAGATCATCCTCAGGGGTGATAAGCCGCACGCCTCAACCTGGCTGATCAACCTGCTCACGGGCACGGCACGATTCGGCTGGGCCGGGGCAGCGGTCCGTTCCGGCCTCGTGCTCACCGGCGAAAAGCTGGTCGACAACCCCGAGTTGCGGGCGAAACTGATCAAGCTCGTGCCCGAAGCGATCGGCGGCGAGATGGAAGGGGGTGGGCTGTACGTGTCGAGTCACGACCACAAAGTCGATTGGATCGTCGTGAAGGCGATTTGCGACTGGGGCATGAATAAGGGCACGAGAAAGAAACAGCGGCAGGAAATCGCGGCGAAGAACGCAGCCGAATTCGTGCTGCAAGCGCTGCAGCAAGTGTTCGTAGGACACGACCGAGACTTGGCGGTGGCGGTGCCGCAGGTGGCGGCGGACGCCGTGCCGGCGGACCGGGCGCAGGACGTCGGTGGCGCGGACCACGAGCGACTCCGCGCGGCGTTCACCGTGCTGGCGGGGTGTTTCCAGAAGCACCGAGCGATGATGGACCAGTTCCGATACGCGATCCTGAACAAGCTGTCGCTCCGCGACCGCGACGCGTTCGAGGAGGAGCGCGCCGAGCTCGACAAGCGTGTGTTCCCGGTCCTGCCTCAGCTGGTGGGTGCCGTCCCGCCACCGCTTGAACGATTGGTCCGACGTTTGAGGGGAATCCTAAGCTGTTCCTGGGGCGACCCGCTCGGGATTTATTACGAACTGCTCGAGTCCGGTAAATGCTTCCCGCGTGCGCCGGTGGACGCCGCTGGTAGGCTCTATAACGACGTCCTGGAGGCTTACTCCGAGATGACCTACCTTTTCTTTCGCGGCACGACTGACTTGGCCCCGTACCAGGAGGGTCTCCGCAAGCACCACCTCGACGAGCAGGCAAAGAGCATGCGTGACGGCGTCGAATTCAGGGTCGCCCGCGCAGTCATCTTGGAACCGGAGCTCACCGCGTCCGACGTCAGGGCCAACGTGCTGCAAGAGTACGCCGGCTGGACGCAACGCGAATTGAGCCGGTGACGTCGCACCGAGCCTCCGGGTATGCAACCAGCCGCTTCTGGCGGAAGGCGCTTATGCCGGAGTAGGTGACTGCCGCTCGAGCCACCTTCGCCAACCAGCGGGCTTTATTCATGCGCTCACATGATCCAAGTGGGCGGCGCGGTTCGGGTGCTGTGCCATCGCCAGTCGCGGACCTCTCCAGTATCCGCATGTCAGTAATGGCGGCCGGGACTTGTCAGTAAAAAGGCGTTCCGTGACCAGCCGAATCCAAGCAGTACCCGCTAAAGCATAGAAAAAGCCCCAAAATGGGGCTCGTGGTCGGTGGGGTAGTCCAGGGCCCGGTCGGGTGTGATCCGTGCGCTCTGGCCAACTGAGCTACAGTAGACGCCCTTATTATTTTCTCGCGTGTGGGCTACCGGTTCAACGATCGGGGTGTGCGTTGACCATCGGCACAGATGCCTATCACATGATCCGCTTACGCCCCGCGTATCAGATTAATATCGGATAACATATCACATGAGCACCCCCTGGCCCTATCAGATGAAGTGGCCCGGATCGGCCGAATCGCTCGGGAAAACTCGTGATTTCAGCCCTTTCTGCGAATAGGCTGTCAAGCGGAAAATCCGACTTCGGAACCGAGGGTTGCAGGTTCGAGTCCTGCCGAGTGCATTCAGGCAACTTCCTACTCCGCAGGGAGTTGCGTTCCATCTCGAGACACTTTCCAGTTCGGAAAGCTCCGCTTTGGGGGCCGCTTGGAAACGGGAGTCCAGCGAACGAAATGGACCGTTCATCTCAAACCGATGGTGGGCGGACCATATCTGTCTGATCTCGTCTGCCTGTTGGACCGCCATCGCGATTGCATGAATGATCTTCGAACCTGACTCCACCACTTCAAACCGCTGACTCGTTTTCTGGAGAGCTTTCTTTTGCAGACCTCGATCTGTATGATAGTATTAATACAAGAATGCAGCTTCACATTCGTGAAATCGATGGCGTCCCGATCTATATGCAGATCGTCAGCCAGGTAAAGCATTTGATTTCTTCCGGCCGGCCGACGCCGGGCGAAGAGTTGCCGCCGATCCGTACCCTCGCCGAGCAGTTGCTGGTCAACCCCAACCCCGTTGCTCGTGCCTATCGAGAACTCGAGTTGGCAGGGGCAGTCGTCAAGCGGCGGACCGCGGGTACCTACGTCTCCGATGCCGCCTCGCCGCTGGCGCGGAGGGAGCGCACCGGGACCGGCACGAGAAATCACACGGGACACACCAATGGAACGTACACCGAGGCCGTCGCAGGGGTCAAAGCTCGGCCTCTCCTTCCTAGCCGTCGTTGCGATTGCCGCCGTTCTTGTCGCGGCCGTGGCACTGGCGCTGCGGCGGCCGGGCGTCGTGTTGTACTCTCATTCGGACGGCCCGGGCGAAGCGCGGTTCCTCGTCTCGGACGGCACGTCGATCCGTTACCTTCGACAGTCGATGACGGCGAACTCGCCCGCGGTCGTCGTCGACGCCAGGAACTACGCGCAATTCAACGCCGCCGCCGCCGACGGGTCCACGCCGGTCCGGTACACGATGGGCGGGCAGGTGGTCACGTTCACCAGCATGGGCATGAAGTTTACGCCCGCGGCGGGGCCGCACAGTTTCGCGGGCGTGACGTGGGGGGATGCGTCTTTCATGTCCAGGCCGAGCGTGTTCAACGCGACGGCACGCACCGTCTCGGTTTCGTACTGGACGGTGCTTGCCTCGGCGGCGGTGACCGCCGGTCTCACGACCCGGCCGATCCTGCGTCGCCGCCGCGCCGCGCGGCGCCTGGATCGCGGCCTGTGCGT
>JBAUGM010000665.1:0-3167 GCA_049679725.1 Tepidisphaeraceae bacterium | reverse complement strand
CGGGAGTTCCGCCACGGGCTGCTAGGACTTCGAGGTACCGGCACGCGAGTTCAACGTCCTCCGCGGCGCGGCAAACGACCGCGCGGGCAACCTGCTCCGCGTCAGGTTACGTGTTCCCCTTTCCCGTTTTGATACCCATCGCACAGGTGCCAAGCTGGCCTTATTCGCCATGATTCCCTCGTAGGAGTCCACCATCACCGGGATACTTCTGCAATCCCAATGAATGATTATACCCAAATTGGGCATACGCGTCTTTCCCAAGGATTGTTGGTATTTTCAGCGGAGAACGTCGCGGAGGGCGGAAGCGTCCAAGGTGATCCGAACGAGGGGGTCGGGCATAGTCGACAGGCGCCGCCCGGTGACGAGGTGGATCCATCCGTCGGCCGACCGGCGAGATCCCACCCGGACGCGCACCGCCCGTTCGCCAGCCACTTCGATCGCGGCGCCCGCTGTCGCGGTAAACGCCTGCCACAGGGGGATGTCGGACGGGGACGTCCCGGCGCCGCGACGCGTGGTTAGCCTTCGCATACATCGGGTGACCGAGGGGCGGCGCACCCCGGCATCCAGCAATGCTGCGGCGCAGGCGATCCCGAATGCCTCAAAGGCGGTGAACTGACGGGTGACGCGATGACCCCGGCTCGCCCGCTCTGCGCCGGGTAATACGCGATGCTCGAGCACATAGCGCAGCGTGCGGATCGGGATTCCGGTTGCCCGAGCGATGGCAAAGAGGTTCATGGGCCTGCGATAACGCGGCAAAGGACCGACGCGCGCTGGCGCCCGCAAAAACTTACTCACCACATTCACTTATGCCCATCGCATTGATAGTCCGATAAGATTGCGGAATCCCGACCGCAGCGCCGCGCCGGTCCAAAGCGCTGGCCTGCCGCCGCTTCCACAGGTGCAAGGATGCATCAACAGCTCGCGGATTGGGAATCTAACCTGTTAGTTCCCGCTCCCCAAGAACAGGTTCTTCCCGGCGTCCCGTGGGGACGGCACGACACGTTGTTCACACCAGCGTACTGGAAGAGCCAGTGTTGGCTTCATCGCTTCGGCATGCGAGGGCGCAGTCATCGAATCGGGACGACGTTGGCGGAGGAAACGGCCGCGTGCCTTCTCGGCGGTCACGGCATGCCGTCCGAGGTCGGCCTCGCCGCATTCCAACACCTTCGGAAGCGGGATCTACTTATCCCTGACCAAGGCACGTCGGCTTCGGAACTTGCCCAAGCATTGTCAGAGCCCCTGCGCCTCGGGACGCGCGTGGTTCGATACCGCTTCCCACGTGCGCGGGCGGCGTACGTCGCAGCCGCCCTGCACCACATTCGATGGACGCACCCGGCTGACGACTCGGACACCGGGTTCCGGGCATGGCTGCTGAAGATCAAGGGCGTCGGGTTGAAGACCGCTTCGTGGATCACCCGGAACTGGCTCGGAAGCAGCAGCGTTGCGATTCTGGACATCCACGTTTACAGGGCAGGCTTGATCGCCGGGTTCTTCAACCGGCATCAAACGGTGCAATCCCATTACCTGATCCTGGAGAACGCGTTCCTTCAGTTCTGCGGCGCCTTGGGCGAAGATGCGGCCCACCTGGACGCCATCATCTGGCGACAAATGAAGGAATGCGGGGAGCTCGGCCGTCGAGCGCTTCCGGATCCTTTGAAGCCCTCTCCTTGTTCGAGTAGGCTACGTCGAGCAGCCTAAAGGGGAGTTAGTCATGTCCGGTAGTGACGGCGACACAGGTAACGGTGGTGGTGGCGGCGGCGGCGAAGAAAGCGTTGATTGCGCCAACCTCTTCATCCGGTCGACGACCTTGAGCTCGCCCGATCCAGCGGTGATCCGGACGCTTGCGGTCGGCACTGAACTCACCCTGCGGGCCGAGTCAGAGCGCGGTCCGCTCCTCGCCTTGACGCGAACGAGACCGGAACGGGTTGCCGGTTCGGTGACGTCTGGCATGCTCGCCCGTCTCCTCCGCTGCATTGCGGACGGCTACGAGTTTGTGGCGATCGTGCGGCGCATCGACGAAGGTATCTGCGAGGTCGAGATCCGGCCCCAGGGGGACTAATGCTCGCCGTGGCCGGTGGCACCTACTGACCTGCCCCCAATCTCTGTACCACCCGCTATGAGAGTATGACCTCTTCCCGCTTCGCTGGCCGAGGCGCAGGGAGGGGCGCAGCCCCGACCGGAGACTCGGCCAGCGAAGCCGCGAACGCCGCCGGGGCAACGTACCCCAGCGACGAGTGCGGACGGCGGTGGTTGTACTCCAGCCGCCACTGCGTGCTCAACAACTTCGCCTCCGCAAGACACGTGAACAGCTCGCTCTCCAGCAGCTCATCGCGCAACCGGCCGTGGAAGCTCTCGGCGTAGCCGTTCTCCCACGGACTGCCCGGCGCGATGTACAACGTCTGTACCCGCGCGCTCGACAGCCACGAGCGGATCGCCCGCGCGATGAACTCCGGGCCGTTGTCCGAGCGGATGTGCATGGGCATCCCGCGAATCACCAGCAGCTCACGCAGTGCGTCGATCACGTCTCCGCTCGTGAACGACCGCCGCACTTCCAGCACCAGGCACTCGCGCGTGTACTCGTCCACCACGCTCAGCCACTTCAGCGCCCGCCCGTCCTCCGTCCGATCATGGATGAAGTCCCACGCCCACACGTGATCCTTGTGCAACGCGCGATGCCGCACGATGCCGTTGGCGCTTGTTCCCAGCCGACGTCTTTTGTGCTGTTTTACAACCACTTTCAGCCCCTGACGCTTCCACAGACGATGCACACGCTTGCGGTTCACCGTAAATCCCTCCGCCCGAAGCAACGCCCACACCCGCCGATACCCGTAACGCGGATGACGCCCAACCAGCTCCAGCATGCGCGCCACCAGTTCACGCTCGCCCGAACGCTCCGCCGCCCGGTAACGCTGCGAACTCCTCGCCTGCTCCACCGCCCGACACGCCCGACGCTGCGAAACGTCAAGCCGCTTCTGCACGTGCCTCACGCACGCGCGCCGACGCGTCGGGCTTACCCGTTTCCCAAAAACTCGTTCGCTTCCTTGAGGATCTGCTTGTCCAGCGTCAGGTCCGCCACCGCTTTCTTCAGCCGGCGGTTCTCCTCCTCCAACTTCTTCAGACGCTTCAGCGCGTCACCCTTCATCCCCCCGAACTGATTCCGCCAGCGG
>JBAUGM010000664.1:0-3557 GCA_049679725.1 Tepidisphaeraceae bacterium | reverse complement strand
CAGCGGTACGGATCGCTCTCGACGCACAGCCGCGCCAACTCCCGCGCGCTGCCCACGCCGCGCGTCACCGCGTACAACCACAACGCCACCAGCAGCCGCGGGTCGGTGGCGTTACGCCCGACCTCGCCGACGCGCGCCTTGACGGGGGCATAGAAGGCCGCGAGGTCCAGCCTGCCCGTCACCTCCCAGATCAGCCGCACGGGATGGCCAGCGCTCACTAGGTCGTCGGCGCTGGCGACCTGCCTGGCCATCTGGCTCCGTGCTGGCATCCGCAACCGCACGTCCGTAGGCTTGCTGCTCATGGGCGATGTTGTAGCGCCCTCGAACGAAAAAGTCGCGCGAAAAAGTTCACAAACTCTCAGGATGACAACTCTCCCAGTCTTGAGGATGTTCGAGAATCATGACCGTCTATTCAGCCTCGCTTTACTTGGCGTCGCCTGGTGGAAGGCGTGCGCGACGTGTCGCGGTCGAGCCGGTCGATGAGATCGCGCAGCTCGCCGATCTCGCGCGGCGTGAGGGAGCGGCTTTCGACGAGGTTCGTCAGCAGCGGCGCCAGCGCTCCGCCGCACAGCTTGTCCGCCATCGTGCGCAGCCGCCGCCCGATCAGCTCCCCGCGCCCCACCGCCGCCGCGAAGCGGTGCGGAACCTCGCCGGCGTCGCGGCGAACGTGGCCCTTGCCCTCGAGCCGCTCGAGCAGCTTCTGCACCGTCGCGTAACGCGACGTGCCGCCCCCCGGATAGAGCACGGCCGTCAACTCGCGGATCGTCGCAGACCCCGCCTCCCACAACCGCTGGAGCACGGCCAACTCCGCATCCGTGACATCCTGTTGCGGCCTGGGCATCGGGCAAACCTCCTCAGACGTTACGTCTGATCTCCACCATAAGACATGGCGTCTGATCGTCAAGCGAAAAATTTGGGAGGCCAATTGCATGTGAGGCACAACGGGAGGGCAGGCGGGTTGGGGTGAGGGGTGAAGCACAGCGTGCGCGAACGTCCAACGCCGTCAGCAGTCGATGCGGGTCGTCACGATCGGTACAGTGGAAAAGGGGGACACTGCTACTTATTTGAATTCCGAAGCAGGCCCTCACCCTTAACCCGCCCATCATGGAGACGATGACGATGTATCGCGACGAGCAGGAATGACGCGCTTCCCACGCATGGCACGCGCGATTTTTCCGGCACCGGCCGCGGAGAGTGATTAAGCCTCCCGAACGAATCACCGATCTTGAACCGTGTACCCGGCGCGGCGTGGCGTGTTCCTGCCGCGTGACAGCACGGGCCGGCGTTTGTTCCACTTCGCGCGCCTGACAATTCAACTGCAACCATCTCCCCCGGAGGGCGAGCCCGATGCTTGAATCCCTGGAATCCCGTCGTCTGATGACGACCACCCTCGACGAAAACGGCGTGCTCACGATCCGCGGCACCGAGGCGGACGACGACGTCATGGTCTGGCAGCCCACCGCCCCCGTCACCCGCGTCGAGCACAACGGCGAGGTCACCGAGTTCGCGACCGATGCCGTCACGTCCATCTTCGTCAGCGTGGGCGATGGTGACGACAAGGTCGTCCTCGGCCGGCGCAGCGCCAACGCGAAGATCTGCGGCGGCGCGGGCGACGACACGCTCAGCGCCGGCGACGGCAATGACACGATCTACGGCGACAGCGGCGACGATTATCTCTTCGGCCGCGACGGCAACGACTATCTCGACGGTGGCAACGGCGTCGGCGACGACGCCGACGATCTCTTCGGCGGCGACGGGACCGACACCGTCGACTACTCCGCCCGCACCGAGCGCGTGAAGATCTGCATCGGCTACGAGAACTACGACGGCGAACTGAACGAGCGCGACGACGTCCACGTCGATGTCGAAATCGGCATCGCCGGATCGGGCAACGACCGGCTCGTCAACTGGGGCCCCTACTCCGTCACGCTGATCGGCAACGGCGGCGACGACGAGATCATCGGCGGCCCCGAGGCCGACCTGCTCGATGGCGGCGACGGCATCGACGAACTGAACGGCGCGGGCGGCTTCGACTCCTACTTCGCGAAGGACGGCCAGGCGGACGTCGTCGTCTTCGGCACGGGCCTCACGCAAATCGAACGCGACCCGATCGACGACGTGCGGAAGGAATAGTCGCTTACCGCGCCCAGCGCTTCACATCGCAAGCGTTGCGCACTCTGCAAGCTACGTCATCCCGAGGGGAGCGGTAGCGACCCGAGGGATTTCGGGCTCGATGATCGCTTTTCAACCCGAGATTCCTCAGGTCGCTACCGCTCCCTTCGGAATGACGTGCAACGCGCGGCTCACCGCGCGTTCACCAAAACTCACCGCCGGCGGACCTGCCGGCTGCGTTGGCGAACTCGCTCGAGCTGCTCCGGCGTCAGCGTCGATTCGACGAGCTTCGCCCGCTCGATCATCCGCTGTTTCGTCACGTCCAGGTTCCGCTTGCCGACAACATCGAGCGCCGCGACCAGTTGCTTCTCCGCCGCCGGTTTCGCGCCGGCATCGGCTGCGACATACTTCGCCCACAACCCGGCCAGTTCCTTCCGCTCCGCCGGCGCGATGCTCATCCCCGTCTCACCCTGCTGCCGCTTGAACGTCTCCAACTGCTGCGGCGTGATCCCCAGCGCGAGGGCGGCGTCCGCGTCGTTGACGACGTCGCGGCGCACGACGAGCAGCGCCAACTGCTCCGGCGGCACCAGGTCGCTGCGATCGTAGTAGAACGTGTACCCAAGCGTCCCGTCCTTCTGCTTCGCGACGTTCATCACCGCGTCGCCGGACTTCACGCGCCACTCATCGGCTCGGACGACGAGCACGCCGTCTGTGGTGCGCGCGAGCTGACGGAAGACGCTGGAGACCGGCCCGCCGCCCTCGCCGCGGCGGGCCTGGCGGGGGACTTCGCTGAACGTCACCGTCCGCTCGCGCGGCCCTGATCCGGCGACGAACCAGTACAGCAGCCACGCCCCGCCCGCCAGCCCCGCGGCCACGACGGCAACGCTCATCCAACCCGGCACGTTCTTCGCGCGGCGGCGTTCCGCGCGGGACGCAGGGACGACGGTCATCATCGGATCGCTACCCACGCCCACCATGTTACCATCGCCGCCGTGACCGATCTCCCACTTGTCGATCAATCGACCGACTCGAACTGGCGCCCCGCACTGGCTTCGGCAGCGCTGGCCATCGCGCTCTTCGCCATCACGCTCGGCGGCACGTACATCTATGACGACCTGTACATCATCGGCCTCGACCCGCGCATCAAGGACCCGTCCCTCTGGGGGCAGTTCTGGACGAAGGACTACTTCAACGGCGGCGCCGACAACCTGTACCGCCCGCTCGTCTCGATGAGCTACGCGGTGCAGTGGCAGTTGCACGGCGATCGGCCGTGGGCGTTCCACCTGGTGAACGTGCTGTTGCACGCGCTCGCCAGCGCGGGCGTGGCGGAGCTGGCGCGACGGCTGGGCGGGCTGCGCGTCGGATACGTGGCGGGATTGCTCTTCGCGGCGCACCCGGTGCACGTGGAAGCGGTCGCCAACATCGTCGGCCGCGCGGAGCTGGCG
>JBAUGM010000663.1:0-3927 GCA_049679725.1 Tepidisphaeraceae bacterium | reverse complement strand
GACCGACGCGTGGGAGCGAACACGCAACAACGCGACCGCCCGGATCGACTGGCAGTTCACCACCGCCGACGCGCGGGTGAAGCTCCGCAGGCTCTACCCGAAACTCTAACGGCGACGGAGCACTAGTTTGGCAGGCGAGATCGTGCGGGCGTTGACGGTGAGATGGGCTTCGCAGGCGAAAGAGGCCAACGCAGAGCCGCGCCCTGCGGTAGAATTCAGCACATGACCCCCAGCCCCACCCCCTACCGCGGCCTCCCCCAGATGGCGGGCTTGTGCACGATCGAGCAGGCGATGAAGACCGGCCTGACCGTCGAGGAGTGCGTCCGCCGACTCAAGCGGTACCACTACGCCTTCAAGCGCCTCCACGAGATCACCAACGGTCGCATCACGGCCGAGCCGGTGTACGAGCTGAAATCGATCTTCAGCCTGCACTCCCACTACGCCGCCGAGCACACCACCGCCCTGCGCGAGCGCGTCGGGGAGATGCGCGAGCCGCCGCTGGGGTTGGACGTCGTGCCGGACACGCACCTGGAGCTGTTCTTCGACGAGATCCTCGCGGCGCCGACGACGGAGGAACTGCTGCTCGGCCTGTACGAGAAGGCGTTGCCTGCGCTTCGCGCCGCGCTGCGACGGCACATGGATCAGACCAACCGCATGGTCGATCACCCGTCCGTGCGCGTCTGCCGATTCGCGCTGCTGGAGATCGACGAGATGATCGATGTGGGCGGGCGGTGCGTGAAGGCGCTGGTTGATTCCGCGAAGGCGCAAGCGGCGGGCGGATGGTTGCAGTTGCTGGATGATGCGCTCCGCGCGGCTGGGTCGCTCGACGGCGTCGATCAGCCGGTCGTCAAGCCGCTGGCGCGCGTCCATTCCGCCAAGCCCTTCGTCTACGACAAAGTCCCCCGGCGCGACGAGCGCTTCAAAGACCCGTTCAACGCCGGCGTCAACGCCGAGGCGTTCCTCTACGATTCGTCGATGCCGCCGCAGGCGAAGGTGCTCATGATGTTCTACAAGCGCCTCCGCGAGATCGACGTGCCGGAGATGATGGCCAGCATCATCCACGAGACCAGGGGCAAGCCCTGGCGCTTCTACCGCGACATGACTCGGCAGCTGTGGGACGAGGCGCGCCACGCGATGATGGGCGAGGTCGGCTTCGCCAGCGTCGGCGTCGATTGGCCGAACACGATCGCGGTCAACTGGGTCTGGTCGCGCAACCTCAACACGCAGCTCACGGCGCAGGAGCGGCACGCGGTCCTCTTCTTCATCGAGCAGGGATTGATGCCCAAGACGGGCAAGCGCTACGAGTGGGAAGTCGGCGTCATGTCCCAGAACAAACTGGCTGCCTTGTTCCAGGACTACGACTGGGCCGACGAGGTGCTGCACGCGCGGATCGGCCGGGACCATTACGTCCCGCAGTTCGCCAGCCCGAAGGAAGCGATCGCCTACGGCGATGCGTGCTGGTCGAAGATCCTCACGCAGTACCGCGAGCACCTGGAGCAAGGCCTCACGCAGCACCGCAACTGGTGGCCGGACCTGTACCGCGCCGCGTGCAAGCACTGGAACATCGAGCCCGACCCGCGCGTGCTGGCGTACGACACGACGTACGAGACGATTCGCGCGGACCTGAAGGAGATCTCGACGTCGGGGTGAGGGAAGGCGTGAGGGGGTGGGGAGTGAAGGGGTGACGGCGTAAGGACCTCGCCTTTCCACCGTCACACCGTCACCCCCCACCCCATCACCTCCGCACGCCTGTCGCCCGCGGCGGGCGCGGGGTTCCCGGACGCCCGCCGCAGGCTGGATCGGATACGCGACACTGACCGTCGCGCCGCATTCATGTTCGAGTTTCCAGTTCGATTTCATCTTTGAATCGGCGGCGGGGGGTTTCGACTTTAGGGGGAAGTGCGCTTATCAGACGCGACACCCTCGCGAAGATGCGGGGGCCGTTCGCCGGTCGCTTACGTCATCGCGATCCGGCGCGCTCCCGTCGCGAAGACGCAAGCGACGATCCAGCGCGCTCACCTCCGCCGCGCGGTCAGCACACGATCGTGACCGGCGTAGTCCTTGAGCACGCGGACGTCGTCGAACCGCTCCGCGTAGTGGTCCGCCATCTCGCGCGAGGCGGGACCCTGGTCGTAGCCGATCTCCAGGTAAATCCGCCCGCCGGGCACGATCCGATCTGCGGCGCCTTCGAGGATCCGGCGGTGCAGCGTGAGTCCGTCGAGCCCCCCGTCCAGCGCCTCCGGCGGCTCGTAGTCGCGCACGTTGCGGTCGAGCGCTGCAAGCTGATTCGTCGGCACGTACGGCGGGTTCGATACGATCAGGTTGAACGGCGCCGCGTCCACCACGCGCGACAACGGCTCATACAGATCCCCCTGCTCGACGCTCACGCGACCGGCCAGTCCCAGCCGCTCCAGGTTCTTCCGCGCGATCGCGACGGCCTTCTCGCTCTTGTCGATCGCCATGACGACCGCGCTGCCCAGCCGGTGCGCGATCGCCGCCGCGATGCACCCGCTGCCCGTGCACAAATCGAGCACGCGCGGCGACTCGAAGCCCGGCGTGTTCCGCGCCAGTTGCAACACGTTCTCCACCAGCGTTTCCGTGTCCGGCCTCGGAATGAGCACGCCCGGCCCCACCTCGAACTCGAGGTTGAAAAAGTGCGCCTTGCCGGTGAGGTAGGCGATCGGCTCCTGCTCCGAGGCGCGCTGGACGAGCGCCCGGAAGCGCGCCAAATCGTGCTCCCCCAGGGCCCGTTCGTAGTCGGTGTAAAGCTTGATGCGCGGGACGTTGAGGACGTGGGCCAGCAGCAGCTCGGCCGACAGGCGCGGGGCGTCGACGTTCTTGCGCGTGAAGAACTGGCTGGTCCACTCCAGCAGCCGCCGGACCGTCCATGCTCCGCCGGTGTCACTCATAGAACCGCGATTGTAGGGGAGGGGATGATGTTGCACGAGACGGCTTCGGCAAGCTCAGGGCAGGCGGGGCCGCCCAGACCGCCGCGGACGATTCGGGCGCCAAAGAACGCACCCGCTCGCGGCTTAGCGGATCAGAGCCTGTCCGTCCGCGAAGCCGCAAGCAGCAGACGCGCGGCTGGAAAACCGAGCGTCCCACCCTCCCCCGACCCGTGCGCGTTTCTCATGACAATCGCGCAACGGAAAGTCGCGAACCCTCGAAAAGCCCAGAGAAATGACGCAAAAAAATCTGCATTCCGGCCGGATTGCCGTAACTCCTTTTGCGCGTTTGTCACGACAATCGCGCAATCTTGCTTCCGCGGATCGCATGGCACGACGAGGTGCTCTCCGTTCTCTCGGCTGCAGGCGTTGTCCCAGCGGCAACCGGTTCTCGCGCAGACGACCACCGAAGTTTGATGAGCCTTCAACACATTTGTTAGGGATTTGTCTGATATTCTCCTTGCCTCCTGCGGATTGGTCGGCTATCTCTAAAAACAGGAACGCGCCGGGAGGGCGAGGCTCCTGCCGAGCCGCGCCGTCGCTTGAAGGAAAGACGGCTCGGGCGGAGCCTCGCCCTCCCCGATTGCCCGTCAGGGAAGGCAAAGGTTTCTCGCTGGTCATCGACATGGTTGAAGCGCTCGGACCCAAACTTCGCCGCCAACGCCGCCGGCTCGGGCTTACGCTCGACGAGCTGGCGGGGCGGACCGGCATTTCCAAGCCGTACCTCTCGCTCATCGAGACCGGCCGCGTCCCCAATCCGCCCAGTGATGAGAAGCTGAAACGGCTGGAGCAGTCGCTGGGGTTTCAGACGGGTGAGTTGCTGACGCAGGCGCATTTGCACCGCACGCCGCACGATGTGCGGGTGATGCTGGCGAGATTACTGGAGGGGCGAGGGGCGAGGGGTGAGGGGCAAGTGGAGGCGAAAGCGTCGGCGAGCGGAATTTAGCTCGCCCCTGGCCCCTCGCCCCTCGCCCCAGTGAAT
>JBAUGM010000662.1:0-12750 GCA_049679725.1 Tepidisphaeraceae bacterium | reverse complement strand
TCCCCGGAGTACCGGGGAGAGGGAGTCAGATCAGATCGCCAGGAATGAGCGCTACACTTCCACCCACTTGCCCGGAACCGGCGCCGGGTATCGCCCCTGCTCATCCGCCTGCACCGGCGCGGCGCTCGACAGGGTCAGCTGGTCCGAGCCGGGGAAAAACGCGAACCGCGAGGCCATCATCTCATCCCACGTGATGATCCGGCCCATGTGCACCGCCGCCCGCCCCATCATCGCGCCCAGGTTGGAGTAGGCAGCACGCCGCAGCTCGTTGTGCGGCTTGTTGGTGCGGATCGCGTCCAGCAGCACGTCCCACTCCGCCTGCCACGGGTTGACCCGCTCCTTCGCCGGCCGCCACGCGATCTCGCCCCCCTCGACGCGTTGATCCTTGTAGATGAAACACTCCGGCCGGTGCACGTCGCCGGAGAACTTCCCGGCGCACTTCGTCCCGTGAACGTACGTCGCAAACTCGTTGCGGCAGTCGGGGATGTACCGCCCGGTGATCATCGCCTTGCTCCCGTCGGCGAAGGTGAACTCCACCGAGTAGCTGTCGAGGTTCTGGCTCGCGTCGGCGCTTCCGGCGAAGCGCCCGCCCACGCCGTGAGCGGCGACCGGCCACGCGTCCTTGATCCAGAAGCACTCGTCCATCTGGTGGATCATCAACTCCACGAAGATCCCACCCGACGCCCACATGAACTGGTACGGCCGGCCGGGACTGAGCTGCCAGAGCACCTCGTTCTGGTCTTTGGGGAACGGCCCCATGAAATAGCCGGGATCCATCCGATACGCGCGGATGTTCAGCACATCGCCCATCGCCCCGTCGCGGATCTTCCCGATCATCGCCTGCCGCGACGACGAGTGCCGCACCATCAGCCCGCAGCCGACCTTCAACCCCTTCTGCTCGGCGATCTCCCCCGCCTTCAGCAGGCGATGGAGACCGCCCGGGTCCGGGGCGAACGTCTTCTCCATGAACACGTTCACCCCCTTCTCCACCGCGTACTCGAAATGCTGCGCGCGGAACGAGGAGAACGTCGTCAACAGCGCCACGTCGCCCGGGCGCAGGCAGTCGATCGCGTGACGGTACGCGTCGAACCCGACGAACCGCCGCTCGGGCGGCACGTCCACGTGATCCCCCAGCGTCTCGCTCAGCACCTTGTGCTTCTCGTCCAGCCGATCCTGCCGGATGTCCGCCATCGCCACCAGCTTGACCGCGCTGCGCGCCCGCTCGCCGGGCGAGGATTGCCGTCCGGACTGGTCATCGAGCACCAATCCCCCCGCGGACATCGCGTTGGCCACCGCCCCTGCCCCGCGCCCGCCGCAGCCGATCAGCGCGAGCTGAATGGTGCTGTTCTCCGCCGCGTGCACGTGCGGGATAGCCACACCAGCCAGCGCCGATGCCGCCGCGATACGTCCGGAGGTCTTCATGAACTGACGACGCGTGGGCTCTGAATTGGATTGAAGGTTCATAGGTACGCCGCATCATCGCACAGACGAAGGAATCCGTCACGCCGAAGGAACACCCGGGTTGAGGGGGGGTGAGGGGGGGTGCGCGATCACGCTGCTACCGAATGGCCCGTTCCGCCAAGAGACTCAAAAAGGCGGGCCACGTGCCTGGGCCTAACCGCCGCTGCGCTCCGCCCCCCAGGCCCACGCGCGGCTGAGGGCGAAATGACGTGGCGTATCGGTGTCGGCCCGCAGCCGTCGCAGCTCCGGCGGACTGAACGCGGCGCCAAGCCGTTCGAGCAGTTCGATCAGTTTGTCGTCGCCGAAGCTCAATCCCTCGACGCGAAATTCATCGCCGTTGATGTCGATGATGACGGTCGCGTGCGGCTCGACGCGCACCGAGTTGGCGGTGTTGAACCCCTTACGCTGGGCGATCAGGATCCGGCGGACGATATCCGGCTCGCTCGGGTCGTATCGGTACGCGCGAGCCGACCCTGCACCCGCCTCGCCCGCGTTGGCGGGCTGGTCGTCGGGCTTGATGCCCCAGCCGGTATCGGCGAGCACGCGGTCGCGATCGGGGTTCGTGTCCGACATAAGAGAAATTAAACCACCAAGACACCAAGGGTTACCAAGCGGTTCACCTCGGATCCAGATCGAGTCCGCACGACACGCCGGGACGTTGGAAACCGCTCGCGGTGGCGCGGGCGCGGTCGCAGCTACATCAATCCGAGTTGCAACTGCGCCGCATCGGACATCATCTCTTTCGTCCACTGCGGCTCCCACACCAGCTCGACCGTCGCGCCTTTCACCTGCTCGATCGCCTCGATCTGCTGCTCCACCTGCGGCGGCAGCGTGCCGGCGACGGGGCAGCCGGGGGCAGTGAGCGTCATGCGAACGTGCACGCGGTCCTCGGGGTCGATGTCGATGTCGTAGATCAGGCCGAGGTCGTAAATGTTCACCGGGATCTCGGGGTCGAACACCTTTCGCAGGACCTTGATCACCTCGCGCTCGATCTCGAGCTGTCGCTCGGACTTGAGCGCCGCGGGCGACGCGCTGATGCGGTTCACGTGCGGCTGGATGGGCCGCTCTTTCTTCGGCGACGATGGAGTCTTCGGTGGAGCCTTCGCGGCTTCGGCGCGGAGCTGATCGACCTTGCCGGAGTGTGGCAGGACGGTCAGGCTCTTGATCGATCCGGGCACCTCGGGCGGCCTCGCATCACTCATGCCGCCCCCTGCTCCAGCGTTCGGGACGCGATCGCGCGGATCCGGCGGACCATCCCTTCGAGCCCGTTGCGCCGCTGCGAGGTGATGAACTGGTCCAAACCGATGCGGCGGAAGAAATCTTCGATGCTGAAGTCGACGATGTCCCGCGCCCGCTGACCGGAGAAAAGGCGCTGGAGGACGGCGATCAGGCCGCGCACGATGTGGGCATCGGAGTCGGCGAGGAAGTCGATGCGCTTCTCGTCGCCCCCCTCATCCGCACGCCCGCGGCCGAACAGGTGGACGGTGCTCATGCAGCCGTGGACGCGCGTCTGCTCGTTCTTCAGCTCGACCGGCATGGGGAGGAGCTTGTCGGCGAGCTCGAGGAGGAACGTGTTGCGCGCGTCGCGGTCGCCGAGCATGTCGAGCGTGTTCGCGAGACGGTCTGCGGCGTCGGACGGACTTGATGCAAAGGGCTTGGGGTATTTGAGCGGGGAAGGCGCAGACCCGCCCGCTGAAGCGGGGCTCGCCACCTGCGCGGGGGACGCCGCGGCGCGCGACGCGGCTTCCTTCACGATCTTCTGGAGCGCGGTCACGAGCGCGTCGACGTCCGCGTTCGTGTTGTACATCGCGAACGATGCGCGCGTCGTGGCGGTGATGTTCATGCGCTGCATCACCGGCATGCAGCAGTGGTGACCCGTGCGGACGGCGATGCCCGCCTGGTCGAGGCGCGTGCCCAGATCCATCGCGGAGATCGCGGGTTTCTCGACGACGAGCGAGATCACGCTCCCCTTCTCGCGGGCCGTGCCGATGATGCGCAGGCCGGGGATCTGTCCTAGTTGCTCGGTGGCGTACGCGAGCAGTTCGTGTTCATGGTCGACGAACGACCAGTTCAGCGACGCGACATAATCAATCGCGGCGCCCAGGCCGACGACGCCGGCGATGTCGGGGGTGCCGGCTTCGAATTTGTTGGGGAGCTGCGCGTAGGTCGTCTTCTCGAACGTCACCGACTCGATCATGTCCCCGCCGCCCTGGTACGGCGGCATCTTCTCGAGCAGCTCGCGGCGGCCCCAGAGCACGCCGATGCCGGTTGGGCCGTAGAGCTTGTGGCCGGAGAAGGTGTAGAAATCGACGCCGAGGTCCTGAACGTTGGTCGGGTAGTGGGCGACCCATTGGGCGCCGTCGACCATGACGAGCGCGCCGCGCTCGTGCGCCATCTTCGCGATCGTCTTGACGTCGTTGATCGTGCCGAGCGAGTTGGACAGGTGAACGACGGAGACGAACCGCACCTTCCCGCCGGCGAGGACTTCGCGGAACTCGTGAAGGTCGAGTTCGCCGCGGTCGTTCATCGGGATGACGCGGAGGGTCGCGCCGCTCGCCTGGCACGCCATCTGCCAGGGGACGATGTTCGAGTGGTGCTCCATCGCGGAGACGACGACCTCGTCGCCGGCTCGAAGAAACGTCCGGCCCCAGCACGCGGCGACGAGGTTGATGCCCTCGGTCGTGCCGCGGGTGAAGATGCACTCGCGCGATTCGGGCGCGTGGATGAAGCGGGCGATCTTCTCGCGCGACGCCTCGTAGAGCGTCGTCGCGAGCTGGCTCAGGTGGTAGACGCCGCGGTGGATGTTGGCGTTCTGCGATTCGTAATAGCGGCTGATCGCGTCGATGACGGCCCGGGGCTTCTGCGTCGTCGCGCCGTTGTCGAGGTAGACGAGGGGCTTGCCGTAGACCTTGGTGTGAAGGATCGGGAAGTCCGCCCGCACCTTCAGCGGGTCGAACGGCGCCGATTTGCTCGGCGGGATGCGGTGCGGGATATCGGCGACACGCTGCATGTCGATTCCATTATATGCCGCGTCTTTGTCATCCTGAGGTACTCCGAAGGATCTAGCGAATGTCGGTGAGGCCCGCAGGTTCGCGGCTAGATCCTTCGGAGTACCTCAGGATGACAAGCTGGCTTGCAGTTACGTCTGCACGGCCTCGTCGAACGCGCCGAGGTTCGTGATGCGCAAATCCTGCGGCAACCCGTGCTGGGCGGCCATGAAGTCCTCCAGGCGCCGGCGAACGGGCTCAACCTTGATGCGGCGCGTGATGTCGGCGGCGAAGGCGTAGCTGAGCAGGTGCTTGGCCGCCTCCAAGCCGACGCCGCGGGAGCGGAGGTAGAAGATCATGTCTTCGTCGACCGGGCCGATCGTGCTGCCGTGCGTGCACTTCACGTCGTCGGCGTAGATCTCCAGCGCGGGCTGGCTGTTCATCACCGCGTCGTCGCTGAGCAGCAGCGTCTTGCTCGTCTGCTTGCTGTCGGTCTTCTGCGCCGGCTGGCGGACGAGGATCTTGCCCTTGAACACGGCCGACGACTTGCCGCTGAGCACGTGCTTGTACAGCTCGTGACTCGGGCAGTTCGGCTCCGCGTGATCGAGCAGCGTGTGGTTGTCGCAGTGCTGCGTGCCGCCGACGAGGACCAGGCCGTTCAGCGTCGCGTACGCGCCCCGGCCGGCCATGTGACAGTTGAGGTCGTTGCGCGTGAGCTTCGCGCCGATCGTCGCGGAGTGCGAGACGAACGTGGCGTCGCGGTCGAGCCGCACCTGCATCGTCGCGACATGGTACGCGTCGAGCGATTCCTGCTGGAGCTTGCAGTGGTCGATGTGACAACCCTGGCCGGCGACGATCTCGGTCACGGCGTTCGTGAAGTACACGCCCGCGCCGTTGTCTCCGTTGGCCCCGACGTAGCTTTCGACGATCGTGGCCTGAACGTTCTCCTCGGCGACCACGAGCACGCGCGGGTGCGAGACGGCCGGGTCCGCGCCCTTCGCGGAGACGAACAGCAGGTGGATCGGCGCCGCCAGCGTCGTGCCGCGGGCGAAGTGCAGGAACGCGCCGTCGCTCAGGAAGCCGGTGTTCAGCGCGACGAACGGATTCTTTTCGATGTCGGCGAGCTTCGCGAGGTGGCGCTCGACGACGTCGCCCTCGGCCTCGATCGCGTCCGAGAGCCGGCCGACCTTCACGCCGCGCGGGAGCTTGCCGAGACGCGACAGGCCGGGCGCGAAGTGCCCGTTGACGAACACGAGCTCACTGGCGGCCTCATTGCCGAAGCTGAACGACGCGGCCACGTCCGTCGCGACGTCGTCCGCGACGCGCTCGGCGAGCTTGAACTGCGTCTTCGTGATCGGGTTGAGGTTCGTGAACCGCCACTCCTCGTCCTTGCTCGACGGGAAGCCGACCTGCTCGAAGCGCGCCATGGCGGCGCGGCGCAGCTCGTCGAGCCACGGGGCGCCGCCGTTGCGGGACTCTTCCGCCAACCGGGCGTACAGGTCGACGTGAACCGTTCTGTCTTGTGCTGTTGCCAACTGAGTCATCCCTTCGACTCCTCGATTCTGCTCGGTCACACGCAAGCGGGCGCGGCTACGCGCTCGCGGCGGCGACTTCCTTCTCGACCCAGTCGTAACCCTTCTCTTCCAACTGATACGCGAGCGTCTTGTCGCCCGACTTCACGATGCGCCCGTCGAGCATGACGTGCACGAAGTCCGGCGTGATGTAGTCCAGCATCCGCTGGTAGTGCGTGACGATCAGGATGGCGCGATCGGGCCGGCGGAGCGAGTTGGCGCCGTGGGAGACGACCTTCAGCGCGTCGATGTCGAGCCCGGAGTCGGTCTCGTCCATCAGGGCGAGCGTTGGGTCGCACACGGTCATCTGGAAGATCTCGTTGCGCTTCTTCTCGCCGCCGGAGAACCCTTCGTTCACGGCGCGGTTCATGAAGCTCTTGTCCATCTTCAGCAGGTTCATCTTCTCCTGCACGAGCTCGAGGAAATCGACGGCGTCGAGCTCCTCTTCACCGCGGTGCTTGCGCGTCGCGTTGACGGCGGCGCGGAGGAAATAGCTCGTGCTCACGCCGGGGATCTCGACGGGGTATTGGAACCCGAGGAACACGCCCTCGCGCGCCCGCTCCTCGGCGGAGAGCTCGAGCAGGTCCTTGCCCTTGTACGTGATCGAGCCTTCGGTCACCTCGTACGCATCACGCCCCGCGAGCACCTGGGCGAGCGTACTCTTGCCCGAGCCGTTCTTGCCCATGATGGCGTGCACTTCGCCGGCGTTGATCGTCAGATCGACGCCCTTGAGGATGTCGCGCCCGTTCGGCGCCGCGACGCGGGCGTGGAGGTTTTTGATTTCGAGCAAAGCCATAATTTCTCGCGTTCTGTTCTCACCCACCGACACGTCGTCAGTTCGACTACTCGACGCCGTCATCGAACTTGTTTGGCGGCGGGAGCTTCCTATGCTCTTCGACGTACCACTCGATCAGCGATTCCAAGAGCAATCGACCCTGCCGCGCCGCCTGTTCATACGTTTTGCCGTGCGTCTTGATCCCCTCGCCCCATTCCGAGAGCGAGCAGATGTAAATGCGGTCCAAATCCGACCATTGAATCAGCATGCTGTAGTTGCTGGCGCTTACCGGCCGCCCGCCACGTTTGCGATTTGCTGCAACACCTGCTTTTCCAGATACCGCGGCGCGTCCGCCCCGTCCTTCCCGGCCACCGTGACCCGCCCCAACCCGCTCGGGTGCTCCCACACGCCGTGACTTCCTTTCGCGGGTCGCCATATGAAACCTGCCCTTGACAGCAATGCTCTTAACTCACGGACTTTCTTCGGCATGCGTCACCCGACGCTGCCTTCCAAACTCACTCCCAAGAGCTTCTGCGCTTCCACCGCGAACTCCATCGGAAGCTCGCGGAAGACTTCCTTGCAGAAGCCGTTCACGATCATGTTCACCGCGTCCTCGACGCTGATGCCGCGGCTCTTGCAGTAGAAGAGCTGGTCTTCGCCGATCTTGCTGGTGCTGGCCTCGTGCTCGACGCGGCTGGTCGTGTTGCGGACCTCGATGTACGGCGTCGTGTGCGCGCCGCACTTGTCGCCCAGCAGCAGCGAGTCGCACTGCGTGTAGTTGCGGCTGTTCTCGGCGGCTTTGAGAATCTTCACGAGGCCGCGATACGTGTTCTGGCCGAAGCCGGCGCTGATCCCCTTCGACACGATGGTCGACTTGGTGTTCTTGCCGATGTGGATCATCTTTGTGCCGGTGTCGGCCTGCTGGAAGTGGTTCGTCAGTGCGACGGAGTAGAACTCGCCGACGCTGTCGTCGCCCTGCAGGATGCACGACGGGTACTTCCACGTGATGGCCGAGCCGGTTTCGACCTGCGTCCAGGTGATCTTGCTCGCGCGCCCGCGGCAGGCGCCGCGCTTGGTCACGAAGTTGTAAATCCCGCCCTTCCCCGTCTTCGGGTCGCCGGGGTACCAGTTCTGGACGGTGCTATACTTGATCGTCGCGTTGTCCAGCGCGATCAGTTCGACGACCGCCGCGTGCAGCTGGTTTTCATCGCGCATCGGGGCGGTGCAGCCTTCGAGGTAACTCACGCTCGCGCCTTCCTCGGCGATGATCAGCGTGCGCTCGAACTGCCCGGTGTTCTTCGCGTTGATGCGGAAGTACGTGCTCAGCTCCATCGGGCACTTCACGCCCTTGGGGATGTAGCAGAAGCTGCCGTCGGTGAAGACGGCGGAGTTCAGCGTTGCGTAGAAGTTGTCGGAGTACGGGACGACCGAGCCCATGTACTTCTTGACCAGTTCCGGATGCTCCTGCACGGCTTCGCCGAACGAGCAGAAGATGATCCCCATCGCCCCGAGCTTGTCCTTGAAGGTCGTGGCGACGGACACGGAGTCGAACACCGCGTCGACCGCGACGCCCGCGAGGATCTGCCGCTCGTGCAGGGGGATGCCGAGCTTCTCGTACGTCTTGAGCAGCTCGGGATCGACCTCATCGAGGCTGTCGAGCTTGGGCTTGGGCGCGGAGAAGTAGCTGCTCGCCTGGTAGTCGATGGGCGGGTACTTGATCATCGGCCAGGCGTGCGGCTCGGTCATCGTGAGCCAGTGGCGATACGCCTTGAGCCGCCAGTCGAGCATCCACTGCGGCTCGTTCTTCTTCTTTGAGATGAAGCGAACCGTGTCCTCGCTCAGACCTGGAGGCGCGGAGTCGGCCTCGATGTCGGTGACGAACCCCCAGCGGTATTCGCGGTCGGCGAGGGTCTGGATTTCTTCTTGTTCGGTGGGCATGGGACGCCTACTTCTGTCGATCAGGGGAACCCGCGGCAGAGCCGCAGGGCTCTCGTCGGCCAACGGGAGCCCAGCGGCTCCGCCGCGGGTTCTTCCGCGATTACGCCTGGAACGACGACCCGCAACCACAGGTGCTGGTCGCATTCGGGTTCTTGAACACGAAGCCGCGGCCCATGACCTCGTCCTTGAAGTCGATCTCGACCCCGTTGAGGTACAGGTAGCTCTTCATGTCGCAGAGGATCTTCACGCCGTGGGCTTCCATCTCCTCGTCGGTCTCGCCCTTGTGGTCTTCGGTGAGGTCGAGCATGTAGGAGAAGCCCGAGCAGCCGCCGCCCTTCACGCCGACGCGCAGGCGCGTGACGTCCGCGGGCAGACCCTGCTGTTCGATGATGGTCTTGATCTCACGGGCAGCCGCTTCGCTCAAAAGGATCGCCATGGTCCAAACTCCTTTGTGTTCGTTGACTTCTTATGCCGACTGCAGACTCGCCTCAAGCCGGGTCGGCTGTTTCAATGCTTTTCGCGTCGACCGCACGCGCTCGAGCGGCACGTCGATGCGCCGCCCGGGCAGGATGAGGTCCGACAGCTTCACGTCCTTCAAGAACCTGATCAGCCGATACTGCAAGGCTTGAACGGGACCAAACCCGTTACCCTCGATCGCCTCGCCGTTGACGCGGTGGGCGGGATCGACTTCCAGGATCGTGATCAGGTCGTACAGCGATACCTGGTCAAGTTGGTCGCTCACCAGGTACCCGCCCCGCACGCCGCGCACGCTCCGGACGAGCCCCTTTCGGTGCAGACGCTTGAGCAAATTCATCAGGCGCGGAAGCGGCAGATTATGCGTCTCGGCGATCTCGCGGGCGGAGCAAACCCGCCCCGCGTGCACCGCCAGGAAGGACAGGGCGCTGAGCGCGTAATCGACCTTTTTGCTGACGCACAACATGGCTAATAAAAGATAGGACCATATCGGTCCGGATTCAACTTTTGACGCCCCACTTGCTAGAAATCATCCGCCAACATAATATCGTCGCTGACTGTAATCTACCCCTCCTTTGGCGAAGCCTCAGGCTTCAGGCGGATCAATGAATCGACGGACCGTCCCCCACGTCCTGGCGATGCTCGTCCTGGCGTTCGGCCTCACTCAGTGTTCGAAGAACGGCGAGATGAAAAGCACCAGCCGATCCTCCGCGATGACCGCTCCGAAGACTCCCCCGCCCGCACAACGAGAGTTCCGCGCCGCGTGGGTTGCCACCGTCGGCAACATCGATTGGCCGTCGAAGAAGGGACTCACCGCCGAGGAGCAGCAGCGCGAGGCGATCGCCATCCTCGACAAGTCGAAGGAGGTCGGCCTTAACGCGATCGTCTTCCAGATCCGCACGAGCGCCGATGCGCTCTACAAGTCCGATCTCGAACCCTGGTCCGAGTTCCTCACCGGCGAGCAAGGCAAAGACCCCGGCTACGACCCGCTTCAGTTCTGGATCGACGAATCCCACCAGCGCGGCATCGAGCTGCACGCCTGGTTCAACCCCTTCCGCGCCATGTCCGGCGGCGGCGAACGGAACCAGGCGACGCGGTCGAAGGACCACGTCTGGAACACCAACCGCGACATCACAAAGGTCTACGGCGACAAGCTCTGGCTCGACCCCGGTGAGCCCGAAGGCGAGCGGAGATCTCTTGCCGTCTTCATGGACGTCGTCGAGCGCTACGACGTCGACGGCATCCACATCGATGACTACTTCTACCCCTACCCCATCTCCGAAGGCGGCAAGGAAGTCCCCTTCCCCGACGACGCCAGCTTCAAGAAGTACACCGATGCCGGCGGAAAGCTCTCGCGCGACGACTGGCGCCGCGACAACATCGACCGGATGATGAAGAAGATCTACGAGGGGACCAAGGCGCGCAAGCCGTGGGTCAAGTTCGGCATCAGCCCCTTCGGCATCTGGAAGCCGGATTACCCGCCCGTTGTGCAGGGGTTCAACCAATACGAGAAGCTCTACGCCGACGCGAAGCTGTGGCTGAACGAAGGCTGGCTCGACTACTGGACGCCGCAGCTCTACTGGAAGCTCAGCGCCCCGGCGCAGCCGTACGAAGTGCTGCTGAACTGGTGGAAGACGGAGAACACGAAGGGCCGGCACATCTGGCCGGGGCTCTTCACGAGCAAAATCGGCGACGGGAAGACGGCCTGGCCGACGTACGACATCATCAACCAGGTGTGGGTCACGCAGGACACGCCCGGCGCGAACGGCCATGTTCACTTCAGCATGAAGGCGATCATGCAGAACCGCGACGGCATCGCGGACGCGCTGCGCGACGGCCCGTATCGTGATGCGGTGCTCGTGCCGACCTCGCCGTGGCTCGACAAGAAGGCCCCGCCGGCGCCGAAGGATGTGAAAGCGGCGCTGGAGACGGGGTTGCCCGTCGCGACGCAGGCGACCACCGCGCCGACCACCTCGCCCGGCCGCACGTTCACGCGACTCCAACTCCCCACCGGCGTGAAAATCGCCTGGCAGAGCGGCAAGGGCGAAGCCGTCTGGCAGTGGGCGGTCTACACGAAGCATGATGGCCTCTGGAAGCTGCACGTCCTGCCCGGCCACGCGACGGAGACGATCATCCGCGACGACCCCGGGTACGGCGACGTCTCCGCCGTCGCGGTCGCGGCGGTCGATCGGCTGGGCAACGAGAGCAAGCGCGTCACCACGAAGATCGCCGGTCGTGACAAAAAGTAAGGAACGGAGCGATGCGTAGACACCCCCTGCTCGCCGTCGCGTTGTTGTTCACCGCCATGGCCGCCGGTTGCAGTTCCGCGCAGGCGCAGCTGCCGCAGGCGCCGCCCCTCCCGCGCGAGTTCCGCGGCGCGTGGGTGGCGTCGGTCAACAACTCCACCTGGCCGCCGAAGCCCGGGATGTCGGCCGACGACCAGAAGAACGAAGTCATCCGCCAGCTCGACCGCGTCGTCGAGCTGAAGATGAACGCCGTCGTCTTTCAGGTCCGTCCCTGCGCCGATGCGCTCTACAAGTCCGACCTCGAGCCCTGGTCCGAGTACCTCAGCGGCACGCAGGGAAAGGACCCCGGCTACGATCCGCTTGAGTTCTGGATCGACGAAGCCCACAAGCGCGGCCTCGAGCTGCACGCGTGGCTCAACCCGTATCGCGCGAAGCACCAGTCCTCCAAGGCCAACATCGCCGCCACCCACATCTCCAAGACGCACCCGGAGGTTGTGAAGTCCTACGACGGTTACCTCTGGCTCGATCCCGGCGAGCCCGTCGCGTCGCGCCATTCGATGGCCGTCTTCCTCGACATCGTGAAGCGCTACGACGTCGACGGCATCCACATGGACGACTACTTCTACCCCTACCGCGGCGGCGAGAAGCGCGAGTTTCCCGACGAGCCGAGCTGGGCGAAATACCAGAAATCCGGCGGCAAGCTCAGTCGCAACGACTGGCGGCGTGACAACGTCAACGAGTTCATGCGCGTCCTCTACGCCGAGACCAAGAAGATCAAGCCGCACGTGAAGGTCGGCATCGCGCCGTTCGGCATCTGGCGCCCGAACTACCCGCCGGGCATCCAGGGCCTCGACCAGTACGACGTCCTCTACGCCGACGCGAAGAAGTGGCTCAACGAGGGTTGGGTGGACTACTTCTCGCCCCAGCTTTACTGGCCCATCGAAGGCCCGCAATCGTTCACGAAGCTGCTCGACTGGTGGCTGACGGAGAACCCGAAGAAGCGGCACGTCTGGCCGGGGCAGTCGGTCGGGCGGTACATGCCCAGGGACGGGAAGCTGTCGATGGAAGTCCCCAACCAGCTTGCCGCCATTCGCCAGAATGCGGACAGAGGTTCGACGGGTTTCATCTTCTGGCCGCTCCAGCGGGTGATGCCGAACTCCGCGCTGACGGATCGACTGAAGGAGAACGAGTTCGCGCAGCCCACGGTCGTGCCCGCGAGCCCGTGGCTCGACGACAAGCCGCCGGCCAGGCCGCTCGTGAAGTTGATCGGCCGCGGCGACAGCGCGTCGCTCGAGCTC
>JBAUGM010000661.1:0-3083 GCA_049679725.1 Tepidisphaeraceae bacterium | reverse complement strand
GCTGTGAGGCGAGTCGCCCTAGCCTTGCAGCAGCGACAGCACGCTTTGCGGCGTGGTGTTCGCCGTCGCCAACACACTCGTGCCGGCCTGCGTCAGGATCTGGGCGCGGGTGAGGGCGGCGGTTTCCTGGGCGAAGTCGGCGTCGCGGATGGCGCTCTCGCTCGCCGTGACGTTCTCCAGGGCGACGCTGAGACTGTTGACGTTGGTCTCCAGCGTGTTCTTCTCGAACGCGCCGAGCCGGCCGCGGAGCACCGCGACCTGCCGGATGGCGCGCTCGATAATCGCACTGGCCGCGCGGGCGTTGCCGCCCACGAGCGTGCTCGTCCCGCCGGTGACGATGTCGTTGAGGAACCCGACATCCGCATCACCCAGCTTGCTGGCGGCCACCGACTGAAGACCGATGTTCACCTGCTGGTTGCTGGTGACCTGCGGCCCCAGTTGGAACAGTGCGCCGCCGCCGGTGATGGCGAACTCGCTCTGGCCGATGCCGAAGGCCTCGTCGAGCTTGATCTCCAGATCGAGGGCGGTGGTGTTCAACTTGATGTTGAGCCCGTCGCCAACGGTGAGCGCGCCGTTGACGGTGGCGACCGCGTCGCCGCCCGTGTCGCGCGTCACGCCGGCGCCGTTCTCATCGACGGTGTTGAACGTCCCCGCCTGCGTGGTCACGGAGACGAAGCTCTTGGTCCCGTACCCCGTGCTCTTGAAGGTGACGCCGGAGAGCGGGTTGGCCGAGTTGATCAGCTCGGCCGTCACGCCCGTGGCGTCGCTCGTGCGGTTGATCGCAAACGCGACCGCCGATGCGGTCGTGCCGCTGGTGAACGTCAGGACGTCGACGCCCTCGTTGCCGCTGACCTCGAGCGTCACGCTGCCGCCGGTCACCGCGCTGGCCTGGAACTGAAGTTCCGCGGTCTTGGCGCTGGTGATGACGTCGATCTGCACGGGGATCGTCGTGTTCGTGCCGAAGTTCGCCTGCGCGATGTGCACGGATTCGAGGATGCTGTCGTCCACGCCGCTGGTGATGTAATCGAGGCTGCCGTTGAGCAGGTGCAGCCCGGCGAACGTGGTCGTGTTGCTGATGCGGGTGATCGACTCGACGGCCGAGTCCACCTGCAACTGGTTGGCCGCGATCTCATCGGGCGAGAGCGCGCCGCTGTTGGCGGCTTCGACGATGAGGTCCTTGACGTTCAGCAATAGCGCCGCGACTTCGCCCAGCGCGCCTTCGGCCGTCGAGATGACGTTGGAAGCGCGGGAGGAGTTGTCGATCGCCTGGCTGATGCCGGAAATCTCCGATCGCAACCCTTCGGACGCGATGAGCCCGGCGGGATCGTCGGCGCCGCGGTTGATCCGCAGGCCGCTCGAAAGGCGCTGGAGCGTCGAGTTGAGTTGCTTCTGCGTCCGCGACAGCCCACGCTGGGCGGTCAACGACGCGACATTGGTATTGATGCGGGCCATATGTCAATCCTCCATGATTGTTATGGCGGCCCAGGCACAATCGCCCGAGCGACGGGGGGGCCCCAGTCCGTGGGGCCCGTGGATGAGTGCGGATTGCGGATTTCGGATTGCGGAATCTTCGGATTTACTCCAATCCGCAATCCGCGATCCCCGATCCGCAATTTCGCGGCTACTTCTTCTCGTCCTTGTGTTCCGGCTGCTGCTTCTGCGGTCCGATCTTTCCAAGTCCCGAAAGATCCTCGGGTTTGACTTGCGCAGCCGCACGGTTCTCCCGGCGGATGGCGTCATAAACTTCCTTGCGATGGACGCTGATCTCTTTTGGGGCGTTGATCCCCAGACGCACCTTGTCGCCGCGGATGTCAACCACGGTGACCTCGATGTCGTCGCCGATCATGATCGTCTCGTCGCGTTGACGGGACAGCACCAACATGTGAAGGCTCCTTCCTGGGTAAGGGGCCCGAAATACACTTCAGGCCCGCAGCGCTTCGCCAGTTTTCGTTCAACCGGCGCGCCGATCCATCGGCGTGCCGTGGCGAAGCATGTTCCGCGACGTCCGTGTCGCGGCGCACCGTGCGCGGGCCTGTTGCACAATCATAGGCCCGTCCGATGCATCCCTGGTGCGAAGATTCCGCGTCTGGGCGGGGGCGGTTTTCGCCTGTTTTTTCAGGCGTCCACCGACTCGTCGTATCCGTTGCGCCACCATGCGCTTCGGACACATCCGCGCGGGGCCACGTCGCGGCCAGGCCGCGTGTGCCCCGAACCAAGAACGGCGTGTTAAGCCGACTTGGCCAGCGGCACCTCCGTCTGGAGCTTGATCAGCGGCTGGCGCGTGGTCCACTTCTTCTCCGTCAGCACCACCTGTTGCGCCAGGCGGTTCTGCGCGTTGACCACGATCGGGCCGAGCAGGTTGCCGGTCAGCCAGTCGCCGACCTTGTTGCAGATGACGAACAGCTGCGCGAAGCCGGCTTCCGTCAACTGCAAGGCTTGCTCGGTCTCCTCGCGGATGGGGACTTCGTAGTCCTTGAAGAAGATGCTCGGGTCGGTCACGACGAACGCCAGGCTCGGCTCGTCGACCGACTGCAGCCAGAAGAAGTAGTTCTCTTCTCCCGTCTGGATGAGCGCGAAGCGGCCCTGTTCGGGGAACCCGAGCAGGCCGTGCGGGAAGGTCATGATTCGGTCGTCCTCGACCGAAAGCTTCCCGAAGCGAGTGGTCTGGATCTCCATGCGAACTCCATTTCCGGCCACGCGCGTGAGACGCACGCGTCGCGGCAACATGCCGTGCGATCTCCGTCGCGCGGCGTCGTCAAATCCGATCCGTCGGCTCCGCCGCAGGATCATTTGACCGCCGCGTCGCGCATCCTGCGCGAGCGGCGGGTACGTCTGGAACATCCTGTCTGCAACCGGCGTCCGCGCCGGTCGCACCGCGTCGGGTCTCCATCCCGATCCGCGTTCTTCCCAACTACCTCTCCCCGGTACTCCGGGGAGGGCGGGGAGAGGGGCAGGGTGCGCTCGACGTCGGGCACCGGTCGATTCGCCGATCCGCAATGAGTCTGCGAATCGATCGATGCTTCGGTGTCGTGCGCCGCTCGCCCCTCTCCCCTGCCCTCTCCCCGGAGTACCGGGGAGAGGGA
>JBAUGM010000660.1:0-3027 GCA_049679725.1 Tepidisphaeraceae bacterium | reverse complement strand
TGGCGACCTGAGGGATCTCGGGGTCGAGAGCGATTCGCAAACCCGAGATCCTTCAGGTCGCCAAGGCTCCCATCAGGATGACGTCCGCTCCGCAATCCTGCTCCTGCTCATCCTGATCCTCGCCGGCATCCTGCGCATCCACGGCATCGGCGACCAAAGCCTCTGGTTCGACGAATCCGCCACCGTGCGCATTGTCCGCCAGGGTTTCGGCGAGATGTTCGGTTCGATCCGCGAGGGCGAGCGCATCCCGCCGTTGCATTACCTGATCCTGTGGGTCTGGGTGCGCGTCTTCGGGCACGCCGACTGGTCCGTGCGCCTGCCGTCCGCCCTGGCGGGGACGGCAGCGGTCTGGGTGCTGTACCTGCTCACGCGGCGGCTCTTCGGCGCGGGGGCAGCCCTCGCCGCTGCGCTGCTCCTCGCGGTCGCGCCGTTCCAGGTCGACTATTCGCAGGAAGCGCGATCGTACAGCCTGCTGCTGCTGCTCTCGCTCCTCTCGTGCGACCTGTTCGTCCGCATCCTGCGCGAGCCGAAGCCGCGCGGCGAGGCGGCGTACGTCCTGGTCAGCGCAGCCGCGCTCTACAGCCACCTCTACGCGGTCTTCACGTTCATCGCACAGGCGATCGCGTACGCCCTCGCGTGGACGCGCCCGGACAAGCCCCTGCTCCGCCCGCGGCGCTGGGTCGTGACGCAGATCGGCATCATCGCGCTGTTCCTGTGGTGGGTGCCCACCGCGATTCGCTGGACGAAAAGCGTCGGCGCCGGCTTCTGGCTCCCGCCCGCGAGCGGCGACGACCTCTGGGCCGCCTACCTCACGTACGCCGGCGGGTCGATCGCGACGGTGCTGCTCCTGGCCGTCCTCCTCGTGATCGGCGTGGCCGAAGCGCGCCGCCGCAACGTGATCGGCCTCGCGTTGATGTTTTCACTCGCGACGCTGCCGGTCTTCCTTCCCGTTATCGCATCGATCCTCACCAAGCCCACGTTCACCCCCCGCTACGGCATCGTCGCGCCGGCGGCGCTGTACGCCCTGGTGGGCTGCGGCGTCATCGCACTGCGCAACCGTGCCGCGCAGGGAATCGTCGTGGCGGCGCTGGTCGCACTCTCGTTCAACGCGATGGCGTGGATGAGCGTCAACCCCGACTGGCGCGGCGCCGTCGCCCACCTCGATCGCGTCGCGCGCCGTGGCGATTACGTCGTCATGACGCCGCGGCTGTCGACCTACCTCTGGGACCGCTACGCGACGCGAACGGATTATCGCCGCAAGGGGTTCGACGCCGGCGCGATCCCGCTCAGCGTGCCGCTGGCGGATGGGGTGACGGTGTGGTTCGTGTACGAACCGGCGATTTATCCGGCCAATTCGATCCTCGCGCGCGGCGGGTGGCAGATACGTTCGTCAAGGCGATTTGAAGGATTGATCGTGCTCGAACTGGATGACGGATGACGCCGAATAACCGTGACAGGGATAGTTACTTGCTCCTCGAAATAACTGTCCCTGCCACGGTTATTCAGACGCTGCTAGCAGTTGCACGTCATCCCGATGGGAGCCTTGGCGACCTGAGGGATCTCGGGTTCGAAGCCCGATTTCGAGCCCGAGATCCTTCTGCTCGTAATACTCGCCTCAGGATGACGTGACCACCGATTCATCGAAATTGCTGCTGCGTACGGGGGACAGGGCGAAATAACCGGGACAGAAATAACCGGGACAGAAATAACCGGGACAAGAAATAACCGGGACAGGGACAGTTATTTTTTCCCCCGAATAACTGTCCCTGTCACGGTTATCCACACAGCGCCTACCGCCACCCCTGGGCGTTCTTCGACGCGTTGAGGATCAGCTCCAGCACCGCCCGCCCTTCCTGAACACCGTGGATCGGGCGTTTCCCTTCGCGCAGGCAGTCGGCGAAGTGGCCGATCTCCGCCTCGAACGTGTCGACCGGCTCGAACGTGCGCTTTGTCGGCTCCGTCGCGCCGCGCGGCAGGTGATAGAGCGTGTTGTCCGAGCCGAAGAGCTGACCCTTTTCGCCCATGACATGGATGTGGTGCGTGCCGTAGGGGAGCGGGAATGCCCAGCTGGTCAGGATCTCGCCGATCGCGCCGTTGGCGAAGCGCACCTGGACGGACGCGGTGTCCTCGCCCTCGATCTGCTGCACGAAACGCCCCATCTGGCCGTGAATGCTCACCGCCGGATTGGTGCCCGCCGCAGGCCCGCCCGCGAGATAGAGCAGGCGATACGACGGGTGATATCCGGTGTCGATCAGTTCCCCGCCGCCCTGCGTCTTGAGGTCCGCGCGCCACGAGCCCTTGAAGGGATTTCCCCCCTCCCCGCCGGCGCGGAAGCAATCCTGGCTGCGCAGCCACAGGACCTTTCCGATCCCCCCCTGCTCGCCCGCATCGATCATGCGCTTCGCCTCCTGCACGACGGGCATGAACAGTTGGTTGTGCGCCGACATGTACGTCATGCCGCTGGCGCGCACGGCGGCGTCGATCTGATCCGCCTCGGCGAGGCTCATGCACATCGGCTTCTCACAAAGGATGTGCTTCCCCGCCGCCGCCGCGTCGAGGATGGCGGGCGCGTGCAGGTGGTGCGGCAGGCAGATGTCGACGGCGTCGATCTCGCCGCCCATCTCCTTCAGGCAAACCTTCCAATCGGAGAACGTCCGCGGCGTCACACCCGTCGGCGCGAGCTGCTCCGTCCGCTTCTTCAGGTTGTCCGGCGACACGTCGACCAGCGCCACGCACTTGATCTTGTCCGCGTACTTGAGAAACCCCTTCCCGTGCGCCGCCGAAATCCCGCCCGACCCGATCAACGCCACGCGCACCGGCCCGCTCACTTTTACCGCCATGAAATAATCTCCTGAGGAAAGAGCGGTGACGCTACCCAGACCGTGCGGGCGTGACAAGGCGGGACGGAATGTCGTGACAAACGCGCAAAAGGAGTTACGACAAAACCGGAATTCGGAAGATTTTTTTGCTGCGTTTTTCGGGGGTTTTCGCGCGATTGGGGAATCGCCGTGCGCGATTGTCATGACA
>JBAUGM010000659.1:0-4141 GCA_049679725.1 Tepidisphaeraceae bacterium | reverse complement strand
GTCCTCACCTTCGCCTTCCACTGTGGGTACTCCGTCGCGAGCAGGTTTTTCGGCCAGGTGCCGAGCCACTTGTACCCCGTTCGCCGCTCGACCCCGATCTCCGACAGGTCGTACTTGATGACGCTGTCGCGATCGCTGAAGATCGGCCGGTTCGTCCCGATCTCGTAGAACCTCGCCCACATCGGCGGCGCGCCCTCGTCCTTCACGACGAACCGCTCGAACCCGCGCGGCGTCCCCTCCTGCTTGCGGTCCTCCACCTTGATCCCCACCACCTTCACCGCCTCCAGCCACGCGACGCACGCGTCGACCGACTCGACGATCGCCAGGCTCGGCTCCTCGATCGCCATCAACGCGTGCAGGATGCCGATCGTCTCGCACGCGCTGAGCGACAGCGGCTCAAAATCGCGCGCCGGGCGGGGCTCGAACGTGACCTCGTCGTGCTGCGCGCACCACGACGTCAGCTTGCCGTCGACCTTCACCTGAGTCTTGAGGACGCAGTCAATCCCGCGGTCCCAGGCGTCGGCGCACGCCTTGCGCTTCGAGGGATCGACGAACGCATAGAGGTTGTCGTCCCGCGACACCTCGCGGATGAAGAACATCAGGCGGATCATGCAGCCGTCGTTGTACGTGATGTACTTCGGGTACTTGCCGCCCGGCGGGTAGTACTGCGGCCAGCCGCCGGTGGGGTACTGGGCCTTGAGGATGAAGTCGAGGCCGCGGTTGAACGCGTCGACGTAGCGTGAGTCCTTCGTGTGCGTCGCCATCCGCGCGATCAGGCGCAGCTCGTCGGTGGTGGCGGAGTTGTCGAACGTCGACTTCAGTTCTTCGGGCTTGCCGGCATATGGCTTGCCCGCCGTGTCGGTGTTCTTCGGCCAGCCGCCGTCGACGGCCTGATAGGAGAGGACGACGTCGGCGATGGGCTTCGCCTCCTCGCCGCGGTACCACTCGGCGGGCTGGTCGAGGTACTTGCGCGCGGAGGTGTAGGTAGACTGCGCCCGCACGTTCGCTGCCACGATCAGCAGCGCAATCAGTGACCAGCATGAGGCGCGGCAATAGTTGTCCATGGAACCTCGCTCTGCTTTGTCATCCTGAGGTACTCCGAAGATCCCGGGGTCGAAGCGATTCGCGTACCCGAGATCCTTCGGAGTACCTCAGGATGACGTTTCTCCTGGAGTCACGCCTGAAAGATCGATTTCACGTACTTCCCGTTGGCCCCGAAATTGTACTTCACGTCGCGCGCCTTTGCGGCGTCGCGCGAGCGTTGAAGCACGAGCCAGCCCGACCAGCCCATCTCATCGAGCAGTTGCTTGAGCTTCGGGACGTCGAGCCGCGCGTCGTTCTGAAGCCACACGCCGTCGCTCAGCGTCGGGATGATCTGGGCGATGCGGTCCTTGCCGAGCGCTTGCAGCTCCGCGTACACGTCGCGCTTTGCGTCGATCGCTTCGCCGCAGTTATACGCGATGCGCACTGCGGGCGAGCCGATGTCGTCGAGCAGCCTGACGTTGCCCGCGGCGTCGAGCGGCGTGTTCAGACCGATGATGACGCCCGCGCTCTGGGCCGTCGGCGCGACTTTCCTCATCAGCGCCACGACCTTCGCGACGGCCGTCGCTTGCTCGTCCTCCTTCTTGAAGATGACCGGCAGGAAGCCGACCTTCGTGCCGATCTGCGGCATCAGGGCGATCCAGTCGTTGCAGAACTGCTCGGCCTTGGGGTGATCGGCGACGGGCTGGCCATAGAACGCGCTCATCGCCAGAGAGCTGATCGCCAGATCGAGCTCTTTCGCCTGCGCGAGGTACTTCGTCCGGAAGTCGTCGTCGCGCAGCTTGTTCTCGAAGTCCGGCCTATTGCCGAGCGGGCCCATGTCGACCTCGACGCCGTCGAGATCGCACTCCTTCGCCCGCGTCAGCGCGCCGGGCGTCTGCCGCTTCAGCATCATCCAATCGGACGCGGCGACCTTGTAGCGATGGGCGACCTTGGCAGCGCTCGTCGTGGTCGTCGTTGCGGGTTGCGCGCGCGACGGTCGCGACAGAACGTGACTCGCCACTGCGGCCACCGAGAGCGAGAGGATCTCCCGTCGGTTCAGGTGAATGGATGACATAGTGAGTGGTGCAAGGTTAACGCGCATCGACCGCGTGCGGGTCCGCATTTGCGCAGAAGTTTTGCCATCCGGCGCATCAAGCCGTAGATATGACTTCGCACATTCCATGGCGACGATCGACAGCCATCATCATTTCTGGCGGTATCACCCGGTCCAGTACGACTGGATCGACGACGGCATGGCGGCGCTCCGCCGCGACTTCCTGCCGAGCGACCTGCGGGCCGCGACCGAGGCGGCGGGAATCGACGGTGTGATCTCCGTTCAAGCGCGGCAGACGCTGGACGAAACGCGATGGCTCCTCGACCTCGCAAACCAGCACGATTTCATCCGCGGCGTCGTCGGCTGGGCACCGCTCGCGTCGCCCAGCCTGAAACGCGAACTGGAGCGCTTTGCAACAGACAAGAAGCTCGTCGCCATCCGTCACGTCGTGCAGGACGAACCGGACGACAACTTCATCCTCGGCGATGATTTCAACCGCGGCATCTCGGCGCTGAAAGATTTCGACCTGCGGTACGATATCCTCATCTTCGAGCGACACCTGCCGCAGACGATCGCGTTCGTCGACCGGCATCCGAACCAGGTGTTCGTGCTCGATCACCTCGCCAAGCCGAAGATCCGGCGCGGCGAGAGCGAGCCGTGGCGGACGCACATCGCCGAACTTGCCCGCCGGCCCAACGTCTACTGCAAGGTGTCGGGCATGGTCACCGAAGCCGACCCGCGGCGATGGACGCCCGAGCAGTTGCGGCCGTACTTCGACGCTGTCCTCGAATCATTCGGCGCGCGCCGGCTGATTTTCGGATCCGACTGGCCGGTCTGCCTCGTTGGTTGCCCGTACGGCCGATGGGTGCAAACGGTGCGGGACTGGACAACGCAACTATCCCCCGACGAGCGCGACCGGATATTCGGCATCACCGCGATCGAGGCGTACGGCCTGTGAGTTTTGACTCTGGTCCCTTCTCCCGGTAATCCGGGAGAAGGTTAGGATGAGGGTGATTTGTTTCGTCGAGAGTTATTCGACGTTCGAAATCACCCTCACCCCATCCCTCTCCCGGAGTACCGGGAGAGGGGGAAAGAGACCGCAACCGAGGAGCCGCACGCATGTTGAAGATTCCCGTCTCCCACCCCGAGATCCTCCATGCCCTCGGCTCCGCAGGGCACCTGAGCAAGATCCTCATCAGCGACGGCCACTACCCCCACGGCACGCATCCGAACCCGCGCGCGAAGATCGTCTGGGCGAACTTCACGCCCGGCGTGCTCGACGCCGTCACCGTGCTGAAGATGGTCGCCGACCTCGTGTCGATCGAGAAGATCGAAGTGATGGAACCCCAGCGCAGCGGCCCCTACGCGATGGCGGACAACCCGCCGATCTGGAAGCGCTTCGACGAGGTGCTGCGAACGCACAGCGATTTCCGCGGCGCGATGACGCCGCTGCAGAAGCCGGCGTTCAACGAGCAGGCCCGATCGGATGACGTCTGCCTCGTCATCGCGACGGGGGAGATGGAGATCTTCGCGAACATCCTCATCACCATCGGCGTGGTGAACGGCGACCAGCAGGAAGTCTGAGCTGCCGGTCGCGTCATCGCCACCATCGTCATCCTGCGAGGCGAGTCTTGCGAGCCGACGGATCTCGGGGTCGCGGTGATCACGTTTTGACGTAGATGCCGGTGGCTTCGATGATCAACGCGTTCGCCTCCTGCCCCTTGACCCTTCCAATGATGACGAGCTCTTTCATCGGTTCGATGCCGTTGACGCCGCCCAGGCCGGTCTTGAGGGGACGGCCGGTGGCGTCGACGACCTGGATCGTGGCGGTGTTGGCCGCAAGCGTCTCGGGCGGCTCGCAGCAGGCGTCCCACGGCGTGGGGCACGTGTCCATCGGGCTCTTCTCGCACGTCGGCACAGCGCTATCGAGCAGCGTCAGGATCGCGCGGTTGGCGGCGAGCGGGTCCTTGCTACCCCCGATGCGGCCGCGGACGATGATCTCGTCGCCGGGCTTCGCCTGCTTCCGGGCGGCGGCGAGTTCGATCGCGCCGTCGGGGGCTTTGT
>JBAUGM010000658.1:0-8042 GCA_049679725.1 Tepidisphaeraceae bacterium | reverse complement strand
CATCGCACCCGGCCTGGTCCGATCGCGTCGACGCCGCAGCCGCGGCGAGGCCGAGCGCTTCGAGGTGGGTCGGGTGTTTCGCGAGGAGCTTCTCCGACAGCATCCCCGCGCGCCCGCTGCGGTCGCCGCGTACGACGGCGTGCAGCTCGATCAGGTCGGCGGATAGCGAGTTCGGGTTCGTCGCGCGGAGCTGGTCTGCGGCATCGAGCGCCCCGGGCAGGTTGTGCTCGTCGATCGCGACGCGCGCCGCCAGCTCGATCGCCTCCGCGTCGTTCGGGTTCCCCGCCAGGGCCGCGGCCAGTTCCTTCTTCGCCTGCGGCTTGTCGTCGTGCGCCACGAAGTACGCCGCCGCCGCGACGTGGGCGGGCGTGTAGCCGCGGTCGATGATGTCGTACGCGCGGACGAACATGTTGAGGATGATGTTGTTCAGCTCCGCGTTGCCGCGGTACGCGCCGGTGAGCGTCGCGTGACGGTCCAGGGCGCGGGCGATGAGCGTCACGTCTTCCGCGCTCTCGAACGCCTCCGGCCCCTGTCCCTGCCATTTGTCGAGGTAACGCTGCGGCTCATCAAAGAACCACCCGTACGCGGCCGTGGCGCTTGCGATGTCGCCCAGACGCTCGTTGACGACGCCCAGCTGATAGTGTCCCGCAAGCGAGTTCGGATGCGCCTTAAGATGCGCCTGGAGCAGCTCCGCCGCCTCGACGTCCTTGCCCATGCCCGACAAGACGACGGCCCGCAGCACCTGCGCCCGCGGCACGTCGGCGACACCCTCTGCCGACAGCACCGACATCGCCTCGTCCGTCCGGCCCAGCGCGTTCAGCGCCGCGCCGCGCACCAGCGCCGCCTCCACCGGATCGATCCCCTTGGCCGAGTAGAGCGTCGCCAGCGCGAGCTTGTACCGCCCGGCCGCGAGTTGCGCCTTTGCCTTGTCGAGGTCCTCAAAGTATTCCGGGTGGTTCAGCTTCGGCAGCGCTTCGGGGACCAGCGGCTCGATCCACTTGCGCGGCACCGCGTCTTTGGATAGATCCCTACCCGATGCCGAGCCGCCAAGAACGCCAAGAACCCCAAGAGCGCCAAGGCCGATCGACAGGCAAAGACGAGATCTGTTGAACATCATGCCCACATCTCCGCTTGCTGGATGATCGGGACCGTCGTCGTTTTCGGTCAATCCGAGCCGGCCGATTATAATCCCGCCAACACCTGATGTCCGACATCGCCGCCTACATCGGTAGCGCCGACGCCTTCCCCGTCCTGCGGCGGTGGAACTTCTTCAACCACGCCGGCGTCAGCCCCATCCCGCAGGTTGCCGCCGACGCGCTGCGCAAGTTCGCCGACGAAGCCAGCGGCGGAGCGTACCTCGGCACGAGCTGGTACCCCGATCTCGACAAACTCAAGGCACTGGCCGCGCGCGTCATCAACGCGGACCGGGACGAGATCGCGCTCGTTAAGAACACGAGCGAGGGGATCAGCATCGTCGCCGACGGGATCGAGTGGCAGTGGGGCGACCGGATCGTGACGACGGCCGTCGAGTACCCGGCCAACGTCTACCCGTGGATGGAGGTCGTCCGCAGCCGCGGCGCCAAGCTGGTCATGGTCCCGGAGGAGCAGGGCCCGGACGGCAGCCGCATCGTGCCGATCGAGAAGATCCTGAAAGAAGCCGCCGATCCGCGCACGCGGATCGTCTCGCTCTCGCACGTCGAGTTCGCCAGCGGCCAGCGCCATGACATCGCCCAGATCGGCGCGTTCTGCCGGGCGAACAAGAAACTGTTCAACGTGGACGCGATCCAGTCAATCGGCGCCGTTCCCGTCGACGTGAAAGCGATGAAGATCGACTACCTCTGTGCCGACGGGCACAAGTGGATGCTCGGACCCGAAGGGGCGGGTCTCTTCTACTGCCGGCGCGAGCTGATCGAGCGCACGCGGCCGCTGATGATCGGCGCGATGAATGTGATCAACGCGCTGGAATACGGCAGCTACGACTACACGCTCCGCCCCGACGCCGGCCGGTTCGAGTGCGGGAGCCTGAGCCTCGCGAGTTTCTTCAGCTTCAAGGCCTCGCTCGAGTTGATCGATTCCATCGGCATCGCGCAGATTGCGCCGCGCCTCAAGCTGCTGACCGACCGGCTGATCTCCGCCCTCGTGCGCAAGGGGTACGGCATCGTCAGTCCGCGCAGCGGCGAGCAGTGGAGCGGGATCGTCAGTTTCTACTCGATGAAGCACCGCCACGAAGACCTCTTCCGCGCGCTCCGCCGGGAGCATCACACGGAGATCGCCCTGCGCGAGGGACGGCTGCGCGCGTCCCCGCACTTTTACAATACGGAAGAGCAGATGGATCGGCTGGTTGAGCGGTTGCCGACTCATTAGAAGACTCGCTAAACCTGCTCGCCTTAACGCTTCGCGCCTTTCCGGACCCAGGTAGTTGAGCGATCGCGATCGATCGAGCATGATGGAGTCCCACTCGAAGGAGAAACCCATGCCCGAACCCCTTATCTACGGAAACTTGCTGCACCTGTCCTACAACATGTGGGGCGACTGGGCGAACCCGAAAATGAAGGGCCCGTACTGGCAGGCGCGGCCAGAGCTGCGCTTTGACGAGAAGCTCTGGAACGAGCTGCTCGAAACCATGCACAAGCACAAGATGAACATGGTCGTCATCGACCTGGGCGACGGCGTGGAGTACGCATCGCACCCGGAGATCGCGGTGAAGAACGCGTGGTCGCGCGACAGGCTCAAATCCGAGCTGACCAAGATGCGGCAGATGGGCCTCGAGCCGATCCCCAAGCTCAACTTCTCCACCTGTCACGATCAGTGGATGGGCAAGTACGCGCGCATGGTTTCGACGCCGGCGTATTACAAGGTCTGCGAGGACCTGATCGCCGAGACGATCGAGCTGTTCGACAAGCCGCGCTTCTTCCACCTCGGCATGGACGAGGAGGAAGCCATCCACCAGACGCAGTTCGAGTACGTCGTCATGCGCCAGCACACGCTGTGGTGGCGCGACGTGAAATTCCTGTTCAAGCAGTGCGAGGACAAGGGCGTGCGCCCCTGGATCTGGGGCGACTACGTGTGGAACCACGCGGATGAGTTCTACAAGGAAATGCCCAAGAACGTGGTGCAGAGCAACTGGTACCGCGACCCGGTGCGCGGCGACGCCAAGAGCGTCTACGGCGGCGTGTTCAACATGGACATCGAGTGCGTCCGCACGTTCGTCGACGTCGACAAGGCCGGCTACGACCAGATCCCGACGGTCAGCAACTGGGAAACGCCGGCCAACATCTCCGGCACGATGCAGTTCTGCAAAGAGCACCTGTCGAAGGAACGGCTGAAGGGGTTCCTCCTCACGCCCTGGCGTCCGACACTCCAAGCCACGCGCGACCGGCACATGGACGCGCTGGATCACTTTGCGATGGGCATGGGCGAGTTCAACGCATAGTCGCGACGACTTCGTTCATGCTTGGCGAGGCCGCTTTAGCGGCTGGGTCTACGTACGGCTCGGGAACATCGCGCAGCTTCCGCGCCGCGATCGCGCACAGGATCCACGTCGCCAGGAACGACCAGAACGTCGTCCCGTACGCTGCGGCGCGATCGCTGCCTGCTTCGCCGAAGAGGAGTTTCATCGGATCGTCCCCGCTGACGAGCGGCAGAATAACCGCCGCGAGCAGCGTGTAGCCGATCCCGCGCCGCCACCGCCGCGTGGCGATGGCGTAGCACGCGGCATACACGATTGCGACGAACGCGATGATCAGCGGCGCCGCGTGATGTTCCCAGGTGCGCTGGTTGAGCAGCATCATCATCGACAGGACCAGCCCATAGTGCAGCCCGCGCCGCCCATCGTCGCGCGGGAGCTTCCGCAACCCGATCGCCCAGAAGCTGACGATCACGATGATCGCCTGCAGCGCCTGCAGCAACCGTTTGGCCGCGACGGGGCTCAACTCGATCACGGTGATCCAGCCGAACTTCGTCGGCACCGGCTCATCATCCGGTTCCCAGAGGAAGTTCCCGTTGTCGCCGCCCAGGAAATAGCGCGCGATCATGCCCGGCAGCGACTGGTTGATGCTGGCCGGATACCACTGCGCGCCGCTGAGGCCGGGGCCGACGGTCTGCGTCCACCACGTCGTCATGCACTCGGCGTAGAACGACCAGCCGGTGAACAGCGCGGGGCTGAGGACCAGGGCCGCGAGTGCGACGAACGTCGACGCGAGCACTCTCCACTCGCGCTGCCACACCCAGTACAGCACGAACAGCGCCGGCGTCATCTTCAGTGCGATGGCCAGCGCCAGCAGGGCGCCCGCGAGCACGTCGCGCCCTTGACGGTACGCGTAGCAATGCCCCACGATCGCGGCGGCGACGAAGACGTTCGTGTTGGCATGCTGGAAGTCGGCGACGATGAAATTCGCCCCCGCGAGGAAACCGAGCAGCACGACCCAGTCCGGCATGCGCCGGCCATCATGGTTGACGACCGCGACGGTCATCAGCACCGTCCCCGCCAGCGCGACGAGCTTCAGCACGTTCCACACCAGCGCGGCGATCGGCGCCGGCATGGAGCCGAACGGCGTGAGCAGCACGACGACGACCGGCATGTTCGGATGCTTCGCCTGCCACGCGTCGTTCGGCCGCGGGTGTTCCTGACCAGGGGGAAGAGGGCCGAGGTAAATGTTCTGGCCCTTCCAGAACTGCTGGATGTCGAGTCGCCAACGCCCGATCGCGCCCTTGTGCTGCTTGACGCCTTCGGTGATCCCCGCTTCCCGCGCCTCCGCCGCCCTGCGGAGGTTCTTCATCGTGCCGCGATGGAACTGGTAGATGAGCGCGAGGAAGAGGCAGGCGATCGCGATGTATGCGGCACTCCGCGCCCAGCGCCATTTCTCCGGCAGTGCCGGCGACTCGTACGGGAACCGATCGAGCAGGGCGGGATTCACGCTCGACCCTCCTTCACAAGCACCGCGTCGGCCGACGGCTCGGCGGAGAAGAAGACGGAACTCTGCGGATTCAGGTACTCGCTCAGCGTGTCGTCGGCCACGTCGATGCGGATGGTCTGGGGGTACGATACGTCCGGCGCCGCCGGTGCATCGCTCTCGCCGATGACCTTCGGCGATCGAAACACCCACACGCGATCCGCCTGCCCGCGCGCGAACATGTATCGCGTCAACGTCGGCCCGGGCTCAACCAGCGCATGTACGACCTTCCGCGCGTGCAGGTCATGAAGCACGTCGGCGAACGAGAACCGCCCATCGTGCTCCGGAAGGGTTACCACTTCCGCGCCCGCGCCGCGGAGCGCATCGACCGTCGTTTCGTTCATTCTCGCGGATGATTCTGATGAGTAGATGATCAGCGGGTGTTCGCGCGCCGTGGCGACAAGCCTGCTCTTCGGCGCGATCTTCAGGCTGTTGGACAGGACGACGCGGGTCAAACGCCGCACCGTTTCGACGCCGCGTGCCGTGAGCAGCGGGTCGTCGTTCAGCACCGTGTTCGTGCCGACGATGATCGCGTCGCACCGCGCGCGCAGACGGTGAACGACGGGATCGGATGGTTCGTTGGTGATTCGCACCGCCCGGCCCATGTGTCCCGCGACCTTGCCGTCGGCGGACTGCGCCCACTTCATCGTCACGTACGGCCGGCGGTGCTGCACGCCGGCGAGGAACGGTGCGATGAGCTGTTTCGCGGACGGTTCGAGCACCGGGCCGACGACCTCGATGCCGGCATTCCGCAGCATCGAGATACCCTTGCCGTTCACGTCCGGATTCGGATCGAGGCAGCCGACGACGACGCGCGCGATCTTCGCTTCGATCAGCCGCGGTGCGCACGGCGGGGTCTTCTTGTTCGTGTGGCAGCACGGCTCGAGCGTGACGTACGCGGTCGCGCCCGCCGGCGATTCCGTGCACGCCGCCAGCGCCGTCGGTTCCGCATGCGGTCCGCCGTACTGCGCGTGGAAGCCCTCGCCGATCGCGCGGCTGTCTTTCACGATGACGCACCCGACCATCGGGTTCGGCTCCACCCCGCCCCGGCCGTTCATGGCGAGGCGGATCGCGCGGCGCATCATCTGCTCGTCAAGCTCGGGGGCGAGGGTCGGCATAATGGTGCAACGGGCGCGCGGCGTTTGATCGTTCGCATCGCGCGCGTTCGTCATCCGCAAGAAAGGGGACATCCAGAATATCGCGCTCACGCCGCCCGAGATACCGGACGGCTCCGGCGCGATATTCTGGATGTCCCCTTTCTTCGGCACATCAGCGTGTCGCATCAGACGCGCGAGCCGATTCGTCTTCGCGCACCGGATCGAACCCGCGCTGATCGGGATCTTTCGGCGCGACGAACAGGCTGTAGACGATCATGAAGAACACCCCGACGCACAGCAGGCTGTCGGCCACGTTGAAGACCCACGGGAACAGGTTCGGCCAGCGCGGCAGCGCGTGGATCATGTCGCGGACGTAGCCGAAGTGGTAGCGGTCATACAGGTTCCCCAGCACCCCGGCCAGCAGCATGCCGAGCACGAACTGGTAGAAGCGCTGCCGGCCGCTCGTGGCGAAGAGGTACGTGAGGAAACCGATCGCGAGGACCGACACCACGAGGAACAGCGGCCGCTGCCCCTGCCCGATGCCGAAGACCGCGCCGCGGTTCTCCGTGTACGTGAAGTGAAGCCAGCCGGGGATGAACTGGATCGAGTCGGCGTTGCGCAGGTGGGTCTCGGCGAGCACCTTCGTCCACAGATCCACCGCCAGGCCGACGACGGTCGTCCCGATGAACAGGGCGAGCGCGACGGGCGACCGGAAGTTCTCCGAGCTCATTCGAATCATGGGCCGGCCGATTCTAATGGCGGCGAGGCTGAAAACCAGCCGCGCGGGGACGGTCGCGGCATCGACCGATGAAGGACGATTTCCGCTTGCGATAAAGTCCGTCCGTCGACGTCTCGATAATGTGGTAGGCGTCCACATTCCGGGAGAGGCGCACACTCGTACGCACGCGCGCAGGGGGGAGGAGACGCGAGTTGAGCACGACAACCCCCTCGGCACCCGGCTCCTCCGTCGCCGCGGCGCTCGTGGCGGAGTTGGATGCGCTCGGCACGCTCCCGGAGATCACGTCGCGCATCAACGCGCTGGTCAACGATCCCGACAGCGATTCCGATGAGCTCGAGCAGGTCATCCGCCACGACCCCGCCCTGGTTGCGCGCGTGATGCGCATCGCCAACAGCTCGCTGTACGGGCTCCGCCAGCCGGTCACGAGCGTGAAGCGGGCGGTCGTGATGCTCGGCTTCGGGCCGATCCAGCGCGTGGCGATGGCGGCGAGCGTCGGTCACCTGTTCAAGGGCAAGCTCTCGGCGCGTCACAGCGCCAAGGACTGGATACCGACGAGTGGGACAACACGCAGCAGCGCGTCGCCGCCCTGGCGTACGCGGCGACGACGATCTTCGCGTAGCAAAACGAGCGGTCAGCTATCAGCGATCAGCGATCAGCCAGAAGAGCGGGTCGTGCATCTTTCATCTTGCTGATCGCTGATCGCTGGTAGCTGATCGCTTACGTCTGACGCTCCCCGTGTTAGTGCCGGATGAACCCGCGCTCCATCTGGCGGGCGTACTCGATCGAGTAGCGCGCCCAGGGCTGGGCCTCGAGGCGGACCTTGTTGATCGGCTTGCCGGTGCCTTCGCAGACCCCGTAGCTTCCGTCCATGATCTTGGCCAGCGCCTGGTTGATCTCGCGGAGCAGCACGCGCTCCTTCTCGACGAGCCCGAGCGTGAACTCCTGCTCGTAGTTGTCCGTGCCCATGTCCGCCATGTGCATGGGGAGGTTGGAGAGGTTCGTGCCGCTGGCGCTGCGGAGCGCTTCGCGCTCCATGTGGCTCATGTCGCCGACGAGTTCGCGGCGCTTGTCGAGCAGCAGCCCGCGGAAGTGCTCGAGCTCGCGACTCGTGAGTCCGGCCTGGTTCTTCTTGGGCTTGCCGTTGGTCGGGACGGGCGCCAGCGGGGGTGGCGGGTTGACGAACGCCTTGCCGCGCTTGCGCGCCATGATCACCGGGCCGGGCCCGGACCCGGGCTTGGGCGAGTTGTCGACGAC
>JBAUGM010000657.1:0-2536 GCA_049679725.1 Tepidisphaeraceae bacterium | reverse complement strand
ACTCCGGGGAGAGGGCAGGGGAGAGGGGCGAACGGCGTGAACCGTCGAACGTCGTCCGACGGTGCGCGCAACCTCCCCTCTCCCAGCCCTCTCCCCGGAGTACCGGGGAGAGGGAGAAACACACCCGACGGCCTCGCCATCTCACTTCCACGTCGCGCGAGACAGCCTTCCGGCGCCGGGCTGAAAGGCGAGCCATTCGAACTGCGCGCCGGGGAGCGCCTCGTCCAGACGCTCGGCCGAGAGCGCGACCAGCAGCACGCCCGGCGCGGCGCGGAGTTGCCGGAGCGTCGCGTCGTCGGGAGGGTCGCGCAGGAGGACGATCGGCCCCTGCGGCGTACGGCGGTAGTACGACGTGTGCAGGTACACGGCGTTGGGGTAGTGCGGGAAATCGTTCCCCGCCCAGAAGACCGTGACGTCGCCGGGCTTCACGTTGGCGTCAACGGAAGCAGCGAAGCCGCGCCAGTTCGCCTTCCACCAGACGTCGTACGCCAACGGGAGCGCCAGCAGGCACGACAGCACCGCCACGGCCGGCGGGACGTGACGGAGCAGGCCGCGGCTGGTCGATAGCGCCCCCGCGACCAGCGCGTAGATCGCCGGCGACGCGAGCAGCGTGTAGCGGATGAACTCCAGGTGCTGCGTCCCACGCCCCAGGTCCAGCGCGAGCATCGGCAGGATGGTCAGCGGCAGCCACAGCGCCCACAGGAGCAGATCGCGCCGCCGCAGCGGCATGAGCATCGCCAGCACGAACGCGATCCCGCCTGCGGCGGCGGTGGCGATCAAGCCGATCGCGGGTTCGGTGAAGAAGCGAGCGGGGAGCGTCGCCGCGCGCAGGAGGGTGCGCGTCGCGTGGCCGGGCGCATCGTCCCTGAGGAAGGCAGTGCCCCTCGGGTCCTCCACGTTATGCGCGTGCCGCCACGCGACCGGCCCGCCCAGCGGGAGCCAGAGGAGGGCGGCGACGACGAAGCTCGCGACGGCCGTGCGCAGGGCCGAACCGCGCAGGCGCACGGCGGCGTAGATCGCCAGCGCCAGGATCGTGCCTGCGGCGAAGTAGTGGGTCAGCGCCATCGCCAGGACCGACAACGAGAGCATCGCCGCGCGCGCAAAGGTGGGGCCACGCCGCTCGATGCGCACCAGCGCCGCCGCGGCGACGAGCGCCTCGAGCAACAGAAGGGTATAGTTTCGCGCCTCCTGCCCGAACTGGATCTGCGGACCCGCCAGCGCCATCAGCGCCCCCGCCCACAGCGCCGCGGTCGTGCCGCTCAACTCGCGCACAACGAAGAACAGGGCGACGATCGCCGCCACGGACGCGGCGACGGAAAACGCACGCGCGCTCGTTTCGCCAAGCCCGAAGATCTCCCCCCATGCGCGGAGCAGCAGGGGGTACAGCGGCGGCATGTGGCCCTGCGTTTCACCGTACCAGATCTGCCACCACGGCAATGCGTGATCGAGATTGAGCAGGGCCGGCGGGTTCGGGAGGACGACGTTGGCCGGCAGGTCGAAGTGGGCGAAACCGCGCCCGCACGCCATGCCGACGCTCTGGAACTCGTCGAACCAGAAGCTCTTCGCGTCCATCCGGTACACGCGCAGGGCGAAGGCCAGCAGCACGATTACGAGCAGTGCGGCGAGGGCCCCGGCGCCAACGCGACGGTGCACGTCCTCGGCTTCGCGAGGTGACGCGGGCGGCGCGGGTTGTGGCTCAGTGGCGGCGGCGTCCATGTCCCGTATCTCCTCAGTTTCCGCCGACGGGGGCGATTGTGGGTTTGGAGGTCGTCGTCGTCACAGCGGGCGCGTCTGGCCACGTCGCGCGCCACATTCTCGCGATCCCCGGCTCGAACTGGAGGCCTTCAAGCTGCGCGCCGGGAAGGAGGTCCTCGACTCCGCCCGCGCCCGGCTCCACGATCAGCACGCCCGGGGCATCACGGAGCGCCCGCACGGCCGCGTCGTGGGGTGGTTCGTCCAGCAGCATGATCGGGCCCTGCGGCGTCGATCGGTAGTATGACGTGTGAAGGAACGCGTTGCCGGGCGCCCACCAATCGAGGCCGCGGTAGAAGACGGTAACGTCGCCCGGACGCGCCTGGCGATCGAGGCCGCGCGCGAGCATGCGCCAATCGGGTTTCCACCACCCATCATACGCGCCGGGCAACGCGAGCAGGCAGGCCAGCGCCGCGACCATCGGCGGCGCGTGCCGGAGGAAGCCGGGACGGTTCGAGAGCGACGCTGCAACCAGCGCGTACAGCGCCGGCGCTGCGAGGATCGCGTAGCGGACGAACTCGAGGTGCCGCGTTTGCCGTGCGAGGTCGAGCAGCGCCAGCGGCAGCGTGCACGCGAGGAACCAGACGGACCAGAACAGCAGCTCGCGCCGCCGCAGCGGCAGGAACACGGCGAGGGCGAACGCGGCGGCGCCGACCATCGCGGGGGCGAGCGCTCGCTCCGGTGGTTCCGTGAAGAATCTCACGGGCAGCGACGCAAAACGGCCGGCGGCGCGGAGGGCGTGGCCGGGCGCATCATCGAGCAGGAAGCCGGTGCTGTTGGCATC
>JBAUGM010000656.1:0-16153 GCA_049679725.1 Tepidisphaeraceae bacterium | reverse complement strand
GGGCGGCGCTGGCGCTTTGCCCCGCCGTGGAGGGGATTTCCAAAGCTCAAAGCGGGAAATCGTGCAGCTTCGTGTATTGCGACCCCTGGGGCGTCAGACGGCTCTGAAACAGCACGACCCGCTCAGCGTTGAATGTCGGCCCGGGCCAGAGGGGGGCCGTGAGATCGGTCACTAACCGTCGCGTCGCGGGCGGGAGGATGGGCCGGGCGCGGGCGAGAGTGACGTGCGCGCGATAGGGGCGATCTTCCCGACGAAAGCCCAGGCGGAGGCATCGCTGCTCGATCGCATCGTGCAGCGCGCCAAGGCGCTTCATATCCCCGTGGAATCCGGCCGCGATGATCCGGACCGGGCCGCGCTCGGGAAAGCATTCGACGCTCGCCGCCGTCAGCTCCACTGCCCCGCCGGCGACGGCGGAGAGTGACTGCTCGAGCGGCTCAAGCTGCGATGGATCGGCCTCACCAAGAAACTTGATCGTGACGTGCAACCCGTTCTCGCGCGTCATCGCCGCCGAGCCGAGGTTCGGCTCCAGCGCTTGCTGAATCTGCTGGAGGTGTTGGCGTGCCTCCGTCGGCAATTCAATCGCGAGGAACAGCCGCATCGAACCACCTCCGCATCACGCGTTCGACTCGAAGCAGGGCCTCCGTGCGACACGTCATCCTGAGGTACTCCGAAGGATCTCGGGTATGCAAGCCACGTTCGATCCCGAGATCCTTCGGGGTACCTCAGGATGACGTGTCACAGCTTTCGCGGTGTCACATCGTCACAAACGCGCTCCGCCGCGCCGGCGATTCAAAAACTCATCGCCGACTTGAACTCGTGCCAGCGGTCGTCGATCTGGTCGCGGTTGGTGCTCTTGAGCCCGCCGAGGGAGAAGTCCGCGATCGTGTAGCTCGCAACCACCGTGCCGAACGCCAGCGCCCGCTTGATCGTCGCGGCCGAGAACGTTCCCTGCGTCGCGAGGTAGCCCATCATTCCACCGGCAAAGCTGTCGCCGGCGCCGGTGGGATCGACAACCTTCTGCGCGGGGAACGCGGGCAGGACGAACGTGTCGCGCTCGCTGCACATGAGGCAGCCGTGCTCGCCCTTCTTGATGACGACGAACTTCGGCCCCAGTTTGATCACCTCGCGGGCGGCGTCGATCAGGTTCCTCTTGCCGGTGAGCAGCCGCGCTTCGCCGTCGTTGAGGACCAGGCCGTGGATCTGCCTGAGGAGGTTGCGCAGCTCCGACTGCTCCGTCTGAATCCACAGGTTCATCGTGTCGGCCACGATGAGCTTCGGCGACTTCAGCGTCTTGAGCATCTCCTGCTGGAGGACCGGGTGCGTATTGGCGAGGAAGACGTAACGGCTGTCCTTGAAGTTGTCCGGAATCTTCGGCGCCCGTTCGGCGAGGACGTTCAAATCCACCTCGACGGTGACGGCCTCGTTCATGTCCTTCACGTACGAGCCATGCCAGCGGAAGGTCTTGCTGCCCTTGCGCACTTCGAGCCCGCCGGTGTCGACGTCGCGGCCGTCGAACACCTCGAACAGGCTTTTCGGCGCGTCTTCACCGACGACGCCGACGAGCCGCACGGGCGCGAAGAACGACGCCGCGTACGCGAAGTAGATCGCGGACCCGCCGATGACGTCGTCGTGCTTGCCGAAGGGGGTCTCGACGGTGTCGATGCCGATGGAACCGGTCACTAACAAGGACATTTCTTTTACTCCGCTCTCTTGACGCAAAGAGCGCCAAGGTCGCAAAGCCCGCAAAGGACGAGAAAACAAAACGAGATTCTGTATTGTCTTCTTTGCGTCCTTTGCGTCCTTCGCGTTCTTTGCGTCAAGGCTTTCTCGAAGGCAGTTGCCGAACTTTCACGCGCGTTTCCGTGACAGTGTAGAGCCGCCCGGGGGTCAATCGCTTGTAGCGCTTGAACAGCCGGTCGATCGCATCGTCCTGCTCGACGTCGCCGCCGGGGAGTTGGAGGAAGACGATCGAGCGGTTGAACCAGATGTCGTCGTCGAACACACCGTTCACCAGCGACGCATCGTCGGTGATGACGTCCCATTGCTTCGCCTGGGCGGCGCGGACGACCTCGCCGTGCGTGGCGCCATCGGGCAGGCCGAGTTCCGCGCGCGGGAACGTCGTGTGTTCGTGGCGTTTGAGCGCCTCGGCAACGGCGGGCGTGAGGTTTCCGTGGATGAGCCAACGCATCTGAGCCGCGCATGGTAGCGGAGCGAGCGCCCGGTTGCGACAGTTGGCACGGTGCGCCGCCGCGCGTAGAGTTGCGCGACGTCCTGCCACGGAGCAAGCGTGCCTGCGGAAACGACAACGGCGACAACGGCAACCTACCTCACGCCCTACCTCAACGCCGCGTCACGGCACGGGGCGGGGTTCAGTGCGCTGCTCTGGGCGACGCCGCGGACGCAGGCGGTGCGGTTCGAGGCGCTCACGCGGCTGGTCGGGCTGAATGGCAAGTCGCTCCTCGACGTCGGCTGCGGCCGGGCGGATCTGCTCGACTACCTCCGCGCCCGCCATGTCCGGCCCGCGCATTACGTCGGCCTGGAAGGCGTCGGTAAGCTCGCCGATGCCGCCGAGGCGAAGAGCCACCCCGCCGCCCTGATCGCCCGCGCCGATTTCGTCCGCGAGCCGCTACGGATGTTCGTCGGCGCCGACGTCGTCTACTTCAGCGGCTCGCTCAACACGCTCGACCCCGCGACGTTCTACGCGACGATCCGCAAAGCCTACGACGCCGCCGCCGAGACGCTCGTGTTCAACTTTCTCTCGTCAACTGAGCTGGCGGGGGTGAGCTACCTGCACTGGCACGAGCCGAGCGAAGTGTGGGCATTCGCGAAGCGTCTCACGCCCGACGTCCGCCGGCTCGATGATTACCTCGACGGCGACTGCACGTTCGCGCTGGACAAACCCGAGGAACGCTGACAAACATGACCGGTCGAATCGACGTTCACTCTCATCTGTTGCCCGGCGTCGACGACGGGTGCAAGACGGTCGAGGAATCGATCGCCTGCGCGCGCGAGCTCGTCGCCAACGGCTACACGCACGCGTTCTGCACGCCGCACATCTGGCCGAGTTATCCGAACATCACCAAGCGCACGGTCCCGCAGTGGACGGCGAACCTCCAGCAGGCGTACGCCGACGCCGGCGTCCCGCTCACGCTCTTCCCCGGTGGCGAGATGAACCTGCACGCCGCCGTCACGCAGATGACGGCCGACTACGTCATCACGATGGGCATGGGCGGGCGGTACATGCTCGTCGATATGTGGTTCGACAAGCTGCCGGACTTCTTCGACGGCGCGATCCGGTGGCTGCAGGGGATGGGACTGACGGTGATCCTCGCGCATCCCGAGCGCATGCGCGCGGTGCAGGATGACCCGTCGCTGGCGGATCGGTTCACGGAGATGGGGATCCTGCTGCAGGGCAACCTGCAGTGCTTCAGCGATCGGCCGGAGGCCGACACGCGGCGGGTCGTCGAGCAGTACTTGCGCGAGGGCCGCTACTTCATGCTCGGCAGTGATACGCACAACCCGCAGAGCATGGGCGTGCGAATGAACGGCCTGCGGCGTGCGATCGAGCTGGCGGGGGAAACGACGATCGCAAAGTTGACGATCGAGAACCCGCGGAAGTTGCTTCCGCTCTGACTCCCTCGCCCCGTACTCGGGGAGAGGGTTGGGGAGAGGGGCAAGCGGCGGAGCGAGCTCATTCGCGCGACCGACGCGGCGTCTGCGCTGCCCCCTCTCCCCCGCCCTCTCCCCGAGTACGGGGAGAGGGAGTTAAGCCCGCCAGTTTTTCGTACAGCGCCGCCGCCGTGCGCGCGCCCTTGTGCAGGGCATCCAAATCGAACTTCTCGTTCGGCGAGTGCACGCGGTCATCCGGCAGTCCGAAACCGAGCAGCAGCGTGTCGACGCCGAGCACGCGCTTCAGCAGGTTCACGACGGGAATGCTTCCGCCCTCGCGCATCAGGGCGGGCTTCTTGCCGAAGCCGATCTCCATCGCCTCGGCCGCGAGGCGCATGGAGTCGCCTTCGACCGGCACGACGATCCCCGGCGTGTGGCTGTGGCACGTGACTTCGACCTTCACGTTCTTCGGCGCCCGCTCGCGCATCGCACGTTCGAAGCCTGCGACGACCTTCGCCGGGTCCTGCTTCGGGACCAGCCGCATGGAGATCTTCGCCGACGCCTTCGACGGGATGACGGTCTTCGCGCCCGGCCCCTGGTAGCCGGTCGTGATGCCGTTGACGTCGCACGTCGGCCGGGCCCATTTGCGCTCGAGCGACGTATAGCCCTCTTCGCCCGTTCCTTCCGAGATCCCCACGCTCGCGGCGAATTCCTTCTCGCTGAACGGCAGCGTCCGCCATTGCGCGCGTTCCGTCGGCGAGAGCGGCGTGACGTCATCGTAGAAGCCGGGCACGTTCACGCGACCCTGTTGATCGTGCAGTGACGCGATCAGGCGCGCCAGTACATTCGCCGGGTTCGGCACCGCCCCGCCGTACAGGCCGCTGTGCAGGTCGTGGCTCGGGCCGGTGACAGTCACCTCCATGTACGCGAGGCCGCGCAACCCATACGTGATGGCGGGGACACCGCGGGCGAACTGGTTCGTGTCGCTGACGACGGCGACGTGGGCGCGAAGCTGGTCGGCGTGCTGCTTCACGAACGCTTCGAGGTGTTCGCTGCCGATCTCCTCTTCGCCTTCGACGAGCATCGTAAGGTTGACGGGAAGCCCGCCGTGCGCCTGCCAAGCGAGGACTGCCTCGACGTGAGCCCAGACCTGGCCCTTGTCGTCGACGGCCCCGCGCGCGAACAGCGCATCATGACCCCTATCGTCCTTGCGCACCGTCGGCTCGAACGCGCCTGTCGTCCACAGTTCCAGCGGCTCAGGCGGTTGGACGTCGTAGTGGCCGTAGAGCAAGACGGTGGGCCGGCCGGGCTGGTGCTTGTTCTTCGCGACGACGACCGGGTGACCCCCTGCACCGAGCTTGTCGAGGTGGGCCGTCGGCATGATCGCGACGTCGAGCCCGCCGAACTTCAGTTGATCGGCCAGCCACGTGGCGCAGCGGACCATGTCCGCCTTGTGCTCGGGCTTCGTGCTGACGCTGGGAATGCGGAGGAACTCGCTCAGCGCCGCAACCGCCTGGTCGCGCCGGCCGTCGATCGTGGAAAGGACGTCGTCGAGTGTGGGCATATTCACCTTCTGGTCCCTTCTCCCGGCTTGCGGTGAGCGCAGTCGAACGGTACGCCGGGAGAAGGTTAGGATGAGGGTGATTTCGAGGGCTGACCGCGCTCGACGTTCGAAATCACCCTCACCCCAACCCTCTCCCGGAGTTTACATTTCGACTGCGCTCAATGCAGGCCGGGCGAGGGAGTAAGACGTCAACTCTCCATCGCGAGCCCGCGCGTCAGCATGGCGACGGCGGCGTGCGTGCTCGGGTCGTCGATGAGCGTGCGCATCACGCGCTCGCTCTGCTCCGCCGACATCGGGACGTACTTGCCCTCCCCCGCGGCGACAATCGCGCCGTTGGCCGTGCGGACGGTCGCGGCGACCTGCACCAGCTTCGGCCGGCTGTACTCGACGCGAGCCTCGACGTTCAGCTTCATGCCGACCGATACCGGGCTGCGAAAGCGCACGCTGAGCTCCCCGCAGACGCAGAACCGTCGCTGGTTCCACGTCGCGGCCCAGACCATGGCCTCGTCGACGACCGTCGCGAGCATGCCGCCGTGCACGATGCCCTCGAAGCCGATCTGATGCGCTTCGGCCTTGAACGGCAGCGTGACGATGCCCGTCGCCGGGTCGACGTGGGAGCTGAGCTGCATGCCGTACGGATTGCCCGGCCCGCAAACGAGGCAGCCGGGGGTGTGGGGAAGTTCGAGCGTGGACATATCGCCGCGTAGCTTACCGGGTGAACGGTTGGACAGAAACGGTTGGGCGCGCGACCGCGCGTCGGTTACGACGGAAAGCGTTCCGTGTAGCCCGCGAGCTTACTCGCGGTGTCAAGCGGGCGCCGCGAGCAAGCTCGCGGGCTACACCAAACCCGAAGGCGCGTTGGTCTAGTTGGTCCGCGCGGCGCGTGCCGCTACATTAGGCGAACCTCATGGTCAGCGCCTTCATCAAGTTCGGCGACGGGCGGGTTTCCGATGACCCCAGCCACCGCAACCTCGCCGCCGCCCTGCGCGATCCCGGCGCGGTGTTCTGGGTCGACATCGAGAAACCGGAGGACGAGGACTACGCGATCCTCGACGAGGTCTTCGGCTTCCACCCGCTGGCGATCGAGGACAGCATCAACCGCTCGCAGCGCCCGAAGATCGAGAGCTACAACCACGTCGGCGACGCCTGCCAGCAGGGCTACTTTTACATGGTCATCCACGGCGCGGAGGTGAAGGGGCCGCGCGAGAAGCTGACGACCGAAGAGCTGGACATGTTCGTGTCGGAGCGCTATTTGCTCACCATCCACGACGAGCCGATGTCGTCGCTCCAGGTCCTGCTCGGCCGGGCGCGAAGCGATCCGCGGATCGTGCTCGATCAGGGGATCGACCTGCTCCTGCACCAGGTTCTCGACCGGCTGGTCGACAAGTACCAGCCGATCCTCGACGACTTTCAGGACACGCTCGACGAGCTGGAAGAAGAGGCGATGAACGAACCGTCGCCGTCGCTCCTGCCGCGCATCACGCTCAAGAAGCGCGAGCTGCTGAATCTCCGGCGAATCATCGGCCCGCAGCGCGAGGTGCTGGCACAACTCACGCGCGGCGAGGTGCCGTTCATCCGCGAGTCGACGCGCATCTACCTGCGCGACGTGCTCGACCACCTCATCCGCGCCGTCGAAACGATCGAGCTGTACCGCGACCTGGTCATCGGCGTGCGCGACATCTACATGTCGAGCATCAGCAACAACCTCAACCAGATCATGAAGACGCTGACGATCATCACCGTGACGGCCCTGCCGCTCACGGTGATCACCAGCTTTTTCGGGATGAACTTCGGGGTGCCGGCATTCGAGTGGCTGCTGCACCACCCGGTCGGGTTCTGGGGCTCGCTGCTGGTGACGATCGGGATCGTCTTCGGGTTGCTGTACTTGTTCAGGCGGAAGCGGTGGCTGTAACGTGGCATGGGCGTCCCGCCCATGTGCGTGCGTACTCGCACGCTCGACGCGCAGCGGCGACAAGCAATCGCGGAGCGAGCATTTCGTTCGAGAGAAGCAGAGGAAGACCGCTCCGCGGTTGCTGGATCGGGCTGCGCCCGATGTGCGTGGGTACACGCATCCATGGGCAGGATGCCCATGCCACTGCGCGAGCACGCATCCATGGGCGGGACGCCCCACGTTTTAGGTAGAAATGACTTCCGCCTCGACCTCCGGCATGACGTCGGCGGCGGCGACTTCCTTGCTCATTTGCCACATGGTGTAGAGCGACCCGAAGCCGACGTAGAAGAACCCGCTGGCGAAGATCAGCAGGAAGGGCACGGTCGCCAAGCCATCCGCGCGCTGGCCCGGCCAGAGGCCGCAGAGATACCACACGCTGATCCACGTGCAGCTGATCATGTAGCACCCGAAGGCGATCTCGATGATCGGCAGGGCGAGGCGGCTGAACGTGAAGACGCTCTTGGTCTTGTGCCTCGTGCGCGACTGACCCGTCACGCCGTACTTCGGCGTGCGGACGAACTCGCTGGGCTTGCGGCGATAAGCGCTCCAGATCGCGTCGAGCACGGCCTTGGCGTTGTTCAGGCTCACGCCAACGCCCAGCGCCATCAGCGCGGGCATGTAGAACAGCGTCTTCCATCCCGCCTCACGGCCGAACAGTTCCTTCTGGCCGAAGATGAAGAACGTGCTGGCCGAGCAGGTGGCGAGGATGAAGAGGCTGGCGCTGAAGATGAAGCTGCCCCACGAGTTGTCCTTCAGCACGGTCGTGAACCCGATGAACACCGGGTACATCATCAGCGTCAACAGGACCATCAGCGGGTAGACGATCGTGTTCGTCAGGTGGAAGAATGCCTCCCACTTCACGTGCTTCGGCAGGCTGGGGCTGCGCAGGATGCGGGGCAGCAGCTTGATGGCGGTCTGGAAGCTGCCCTTGGTCCAGCGGTAGGCCTGCTGCTTGAAGCCGATCATCTCCGGCGGCAGTTCGGCGGGGGCGGCGTACTGAGGCAGGTAGACGAACTGCCATCCCTTGAGCTGACAGCGGTAGCTGAGGTCGAGGTCTTCCGTGAGCGTGTCGTGCTGCCAACCGCCGCCGTCGGCGATCGTGGTGCGCCGCCAGACGCCGGCGGTGCCGTTGAAGTGCATGAACCGGCCGCTGCGGTTGCGAGCGGTGTGCTCGATGACGAAGTGCCCGTCGAGGAAGATCGCCTGGCTCTTGGTCAGCAGTGACGCGTCGCGGTTGAGATGGTCCCAACGGATCTGAACCATGCCGATCTTGTCGTCCGTGAAGTAGTCGACGACGTTGTGAAAGATGTCACGAGGGGGGACGAAGTCGGCGTCGAAGATCGCGATGAACTCGCCCGTCGCGGTCTTCAAGCCCTCTTCCAGCGCGCCGGCCTTGTAGCCTACGCGGTTGCTGCGGTGCAGGTACTCGATCGGGTAGCCCTTGGCCCGCCAGGCTTCGACCGCCTTCTTCGCGATGTCGGCGGAGTGGTCGGTGCTGTCGTCGAGCACCTGGATCTGGAGCTTGTCGAGCGGGTAGTCGATGGCGCAGGTCGACGCGATGATGCGCTCGGCGACGGTGTCCTCGTTGTACATCGGAAGCTGGACCGTCACGCGCGGGAGGAGATCGAAGCGCCCCTTGGGCTGGTAGCCGTTGTGGCGGTGCTTCACGTACAGGTACACGAGGATGTACCGGTGGAAGCCGTACAGCGCCACGGTGAGCAACACGGCGATGTACGCGTAGACGAGCAGATCTTTGAGCAGCGCGTTCAACATACGAAGAAGTGTCTTTCGGCTCTGGTGCGCGACCGCCCCACGAGCATCCACTCGCAGCGCGGTTCAAATCGGCCGAATCTGCCTTCCCTGGCGCCGGCCTTCGTCATCGGCTCGAGATTGGTCGCCTCAACGTTCACATCCACCCTCTTGAGGTGCGCTGCGAAGCGACGGATGGGTTTTAGCTCCGGCGTTCCTTGCCCTGACGAGGCCGCGATTCTACGAGAGCGCAATTCCATGTGTCAACAACGGGTTAGTACCGCACAACTTAGCAACAGCCCCCGCTTAGACAACTCAACGTGCCAGAAGGTTGCCAAAAAGCACGTGGAAGTGGGAATGGGCGAATTCGGCAAACGAAAGAGGGCCGATCGATTGATCGGCCCTTTCTCAAGATTCGGGCGTTCGGTGCGGCCGAGCTAGGTCGAGGACGACTCGGAACCCTCGGCCGCCGCGGTCGTTTCGGCTTCCGCCTTCTCCCCGCCGCGACCCTTCTTCAGGGCGCGGGAGGCGAACTGGTGCTTGCGCTCGTTGCGCTTGCGCCGGAGGCCCGCCGAGCGACGGGCGGTGCCCTTCGGGGCCGACTCCTCGGTCAAGAGCTGGAGCAGGACGACGTCGCCGCCGTCACCGATGCGGAAGTCGCTGGTCTTGATGATGCGGGTGTACCCGCCGCGGCGATCGGCGAACTTCGGCGCGACGTCGTTGAAGAGCCGCTGCACGACCGTGCGCGTCGGCCCTTCCTCGATGAAGTCCTGGTTCTCGTCGACGAGCCGACGGTCCTGCAGGGCGGCGATGACCCGGCGACGGGCCAGCAGCGTGCCGGTGCGCGCGAGCGTGATCAGCTTCTCGGCGAAGGCCCGCACTTCCTTGGCCTTGGCCGGGGTCGTGCGGATTTTGCCGTGCTCGAACAGGCTCTGCACCATGTTGCGGCGCAGCGCCTTGCGGTGTTCGGTGTCGCGGCTGAGCTGCCGGCCGCGCATCATGTGACGGGACATGGGAAACTCCAGTTCGTTCAGGAGCGATCAGCTTTCAGCCATCAGCCAGAAAAATGCGGTTGCCTCTTCTGGCTGATAGCTGATTGCTGACTGCTGATAGCTTGCTATTGATTCGCCGCTTCGGTCTCGGCTTCTTCTTCGTCGGCTTCGTCGTCGTCGGCGCTCACGTACGCCGCGCTCGCGGCGGCGCTGGCGGCGTCGAGGTCCATGCCCAGGCTCAACCCCAGGTCGGCGAGCTTGCGCTTCACTTCGCGCAGGCTGGTCTTGCCGAAGCTGCGGACCTTCAGCAGGTCGCCGTCGGTCTTCTTCACCAGCTCGCGCACCGTGCTGATCTTCGCCGACTCCAGGCAGTTGTTGGCGCGGACGGACAGGTCCAGTTCCTGCACCGTCATGTCCAGCTTGTTCTGCAGGTCCGGGTCGATCGTGGCGCGGCTGGCATCGCGCAGGCTGGCCATCGCCTCGTCGCTGGCCGTGTCCGAACCCAGCTCGAAGTACTGCACGAACGGGTTCAGGTGCTTGCGGAGGATCTTGCTGGCCTCGACCATCGCCATCTCGGGCGTGAGCGTGCCGTTCGTCCAGACCTCGAGGATCAGACGATCGTAGTCGGTCTTCTGGCCGACGCGGGCGTCCTCGGTCGCGTAGCGGACGCGCGTGACCGGCGAGTAGATGCTGTCGACCGCGATCAGGCCGACTTCCTGCTCGTCGATATCCTCGATGTTCTCGGCGGCGGTGACGTAGCCGCGGCCCTTGGCCACGGTCAGGGTCATGTCGAAGTGCACGTTCTCCGTGAGCGTCGCAATGAGATGGTCCTTGTTGACGATCGAGATGGCCGGGTCGGCCTCGATCATGCCGGCGGTGACGGCGCCGGCCTTGTGCGTGGAGATCTTCATCTCCTTGGGCTCGTCGCCGTCGAGCTTCACGATGAGGCTCTTGACGTTGAGGATGATGTCGGTGACGTCCTCCATCACGCCCGGGAGCGACGAGAACTCGTGATCCGCGCCCTTGAGGCGGATGTGCGTGACGGCGGCGCCTTCGAGGCTGCTCAGCAGGATACGGCGGAGGCTGTTGCCCACCGTCGTACCGAAGCCGCGCTCGAAGGGCTCGGCGGAAAACTTCGCGTAGGTGTCGGTGGAAACCTGCTGGTCCCGGGTCACCCGCGACGGCAATTCCAAACCACGCCAACGGATTCGCATAACGTTTCTCCTTTGCGACTCGCCGAATTGCGGAAGGTTCCCGCCCCCACCGTCGGGGGCCATCTGTTCTTCCGCCTCGTCAGAGAGGCGCGTGCTGATTGATGTTGTGTAGGGGCGAACCTTGTGTTCGCCCGTTTCTCGCGATCGGAGCGCGAACACGAGGTTCGCCCCTACGGATGCCACGTCCTTAGACGCGCCGCTTCTTCGGCGGACGGCACCCGTTGTGAGGAAGCGGTGTCACGTCCTCGATCCCGGTCACCTTCAACCCGGCGTTCTGCAGGTTGAGGATCGCCTGCTCGCGGCCGGCGCCGGGACCCTTGACCTTCACCTCGACCTCGACCATGCCGCTCTTGCGGGCGGTCTGGGCGGCGTTCTCGGCGGCGCGACCGGCGGCAAACGGGGTGCTCTTGCGGGCGCCCTTGAACCCGACCGTGCCCGCCGACGCCCACGAGATCGTCTCGCCGTTGGTGTCGGTGATGGTCACCATCGTGTTGTTGAACGTGGCCTTGATGTGCGCCACGCCGCGGGTCACGCCCTTGCGGATCTTCTTCTTCGCCGCCCCGGGCTTGCCGGCGGCGGGTTTGCTCGTCTCTGCCATGTGTCTTGCTTCCTTTGCGGATCAACCGGACTACGCCGTCCCCGCGTCCGAATAAAGTGGTTGAGTCGTGGTGTGGTTGGGTTGTGGAGTAATCGACTCCACCACTCCACCACCCAACTACTCCACCACGACTTACTTGCCCAATTCCTTCACGCCCTTCTTACCCGCGACGGTCTTCCGCGGACCCTTACGGGTTCGGGCGTTGCTCCGCGTGCGCTGGCCGCGGACGGGCAACGCGCGGCGGTGGCGGTTGCCGCGGTAGCTGCCGATGTCGCGCAACCGGGCGATGTTCTGCTGGACGTTGCGACGCAGCGCGCCTTCGACGAGGAAACCCTTGTCGAGGATGCCGATGATCGTCGCCAGTTCCTCTTCCGTCAGCTCCTTCGCGCGGCGCTGCGGCTCGATGTTAGCTTCCTTGAGGATCTTCCTGCTGTTGTGCGGACCGACGCCATAGATGTAGCCGAGGCTCACCCAGATCGGTTTGTCGGCCGGAATGTCAACGCCTGCGATACGGGGCATGTGTGCTCCTGGCTGTCAGCGGTCAGCGGTCAGCGATCAGCGATCAGCCAGAAAAAATTCGACGCTCGTGTCTGGCTGATAGCTGATAGCTGATCGCTGAACGTGCTTATCCTTGCTTCTGCTTATGCTTGGTGTTCGTGCAGATCACGCGCACGGTGCCCTTGCGACGTACGATCTTGCAGTTCTCACAAATTCGACGGACGCTCGCTCGGACCTTCATGACGCGCTCACCTTCAATGAAACTCGCCCCGATGGGGCGAATCGATTTTTATAACAGAATTATTCCCATCCCTCAAGGGAGGGTGGTCTACCTCATTCTCATTGAGCCGCGGCACTTGTGCGGCGCTGAAACGCCGGGCAAGCCCGGCGGCTAAATGTCTTAAATGCCCCAGGGGGCCCTGCCATCCGTGAGGATGTCTATTCCTACGTCCGTCACCGCCACCGTGTGCTCAAAATGAGCCGCCAGGGAGCGGTCTTCGGTCACGACCGTCCACCCGTCCTCCAGCAGCTTCACGTCGCGCCGGCCGGCCACAACCATCGGCTCGACCGCTAAGGTCATGCCCGGCCGGAGCTTAAAATCGCCCCGGAGCTGCTCGTGGGTGACGAAATTCGCCACCTTCGGGTCCTCGTGCATCGTCCGGCCGATGCCGTGCCCGACGAACTCGCGGACGACGGAAAAGCCGCTCCGCTCGACGTTGTACTGCATCAGCCGGGCGACCTCGGACCACTTCTTGTCCGGCTTCATGTGCCCGATCGCGATGGCCAAGGTGTCCTTGGTCACGTCGAGCAGCTTCCGGGCCGCCGGTGTGATCGTGCCGACGGGCACGGTCGTCGCCGTGTCACAGCAATAGCCGTTGACCGACAGGGCCAGGTCCAGCGTGACGATGTCCCCGTCCTTCAGCGTCCGGGCGCCCGGGATGCCGTGGACGACGACTTCGTTGACGCTGATGCACGTGTGGCCGGGGAAGCCTTCGCCCGGCTTGTACGTCGGGTAGTTCTTGCTCAGCGCGACGCCGTCGACCTTTTCCAGCTCGATGCGGGCGAGCTCGTCCAGTTCGAGCGTGCTGACGCCGGCCCGGGTCGCCTCGCGCATCTTGGCGAGGATCTCACACCCGATCTGCCCCGCCCGCCGCATCATCTCAATTTCGCGACGAGTTTTAATGACGATCGGCATGGGACAAAATCCGAATGACGAAAGCAGAATGACGAATCAATGACGAATGACGAATGACGAATGAAACTGCCTTTTTCGTCATTTGGGCTTGGTCATTTGTTCGTCATTCTGGTTTCGTCATTCGTCATTCCCATTCTAGTACTGCCTGCCCTTGATCCGCTTGCCCTTCTGGCCGGGGCTGCTGAGGAAGCCGCCGTAGTTGCGCATCAGGAGGTTGGCTTCGATGCGCTGGACCATGTCCAGGGCGACGCTCACGACGATCAGCAAACCGGTGCCGCCGAGGAACGCGGTGATCTCCAGCGGGATCTGCATCGACGCGCTGATGGCCGTGGGGACGATGGCGATGATGCAGAGGAATGCGGCGCCGACGTAGGTGATGCGCATCATCACCTTCTCGAGGTAGTCGGCGGTGCGCTTCCCGGGCCGCAGGCCGGGGATGAAGCTGCCGTAGTCGCGGAGCTGGTTGGCCATCTCCTTCGGCTGGAACTGGACGGTCGTCCAGAAGTAGGCGAAGAAGTAGATCATGATCACCTCGGTCATGATGTAGATGAAGCCGGCGCCGCGGAACTCGTTGGAAAGGAACCCGAAGAACTGCACGTTCGGGAACGCCTTGGAGAGCATGTCGAACGCGACGCCCGGGAAGAGCATCAGCGACTGGGCGAAGATGATCGGCATCACGCCGCCGTGGTTGACGCGGAGCGGCAGGTACTGCTTCTGCCCGCCGTAGACGCGCCGGCCGCGCGTGTGCTTGGCCTGCTGGATGGGGATGCGGCGCTGCGCCTGCGTGATCAGAATCGAGCCGGCGACGATGAAGACGAACGAACAGATGAGGAAGACGATCTTGCCCGGCGTCATCGGGCGCGTCGGGTCGGAGCTGCCCGAGAGGTTCGTCTGGCGGACGAGCTCGAAGATCGCGGTGGGCATGCGCGCGACGATGCCGGCGAGGATGATCAGCGAGATGCCGTTGCCCAGGCCATACTCGTCGATCTGCTCGCCCAGCCACATGAGGAACACGCAGCCGGCCGTCAGGGCGAAGATGCCCATCACCCAGAAGCCGGCGGTGTTGGCGAAATCATCGCTCACCAATCGCGGCGAGGAGTTGTGCATGAAGGTGATCCAGAAGATCGCCTGGATGATGCACAGCGGCACCGTCGCGTAGCGCGTCCACTCCTGGATTTTCTTGCGGCCGGTCTCGCCTTCCTTCTGGAGCTTCTCCAGCGACGGGACGACCGTCGCCAGAAGCTGGAAGATGATGGAGGCCGAGATGTACGGCATGACGCCGAGCCCGAAGATCGTGCTCTGGCTCAGGTTGCCGCCGGAGAAGAGCGAGACGTAGTTCGCGAGCCGGCCGGCCGCGCTCTCGTCCTGCGACTGGTTCTCCGCGAGCTGCGCGAACGCCGCCTGGTCCACGCCCGGGATCGGGACGTGGTAGCCGATGCGGTAGATCGCAAGCATGAACAGGGTGAAGAGCACCTTGTTCCGCAGCTCGGGGATCCGGAAGACGTTGATGAGTGTCTTGAACATCGAATCCTATCTTCGCGCGCGTCACACCAACACAACCGCAGAAGCCCAGGGCTTAAGCCCTGGGCGTTTCTATTCGGGTTGCGCTTCCGCAGGCGCTGCGGGCGCCGCAGCGCCTTCAGCAGGCGCTTCTTCCGTCGCGCCCTTCTTCGATTTCTTCGCGCCGCTCGCGGCGACTTCGCGCTTCACGAACTTCTTCTTGGGCTTGGGGAACGCGAACGCTTCACCCTTGAGGTTCAGCGCCGAGCCGCCCGCGGTCGTGACCTTCTCCAGCGCCGACTTGCTGTACCAGCCCGCGGTGATCGTGAGCTTCTTCGTCAGCTCGCCGTTGCCGAGGATCTTGACCGGCTGCTTGAGGTCCGGGACGAGCCCGGCTTCCTTCAGCGCCACCGCGTCGATCGCGGCGCCGTTGTCGAAACGGTTGAGCTCTTCGAGGTTCACAATGTGGAACCGGCGCTCGAAGTTCTCGTTGCTGAAACCGCGCTTGGGGAGCCGGCGGAAGGTCGGGGTCTGACCGCCTTCGCGACCGGGGATCCAGTGCACGTCGCCGCCGCGCGCCTTGGCGCCCTTGGTGCCGCGGCCGGAGGTTTTGCCGCGGCCGCTGCTCTCGCCGCGACCCTTGCGCTGCGACTTCTTGAAGCGCGGGGCGCCGGAGGTGATTTCGTGGATCATGGACATAGCTATCTTCTTCTCGTAGGGGCGAAGCTTGTCTTCGCCCTTATGCATTTGCGCTGACGATGGGCGAACACAAGGTTCGCCCCTACAAGACTTAGGCCGTCACCAACTCGCCCGCACCCTTCTCCAACTGCACGCCGCGGCTCTGTTCGACCTGCTCGCGGTTCTGGAGCTGCTTGAGCGCGGCCATCGTCGCCTTCACCAGGTTCTTCGGGCTCGTCGACCCGTAGGCCTTGGTGAGGATGTCGGTGATGCCCGCGAGCTCGACGCAGGGACGCACGGACTTGCCCGCCGTCACGCCCGTGCCCGGGCGGGCGGGGGCGAGAATGACCGTGCTCGCGCCGCTGCGGCCGGTCACCTGGTGCGGGATCGTCGTGCCCTTGAGATTGACCTTGAACATCGCCTTGCGCGCGTCCTTGGTCGCCTTCTCGACGGCCATGGGGACTTCCTTGGCCTTGCCGTAGCCGATGCCGATGTTGCTCTTGCGGTCGCCGGCGACGACGAGCGCGCCGAAGCTGAACGTTCGGCCGCCCTTGACGACCTTGGAGCAGCGATAGATGCGGACGACGGCCGACTCCATGCCGGAC
>JBAUGM010000655.1:0-6682 GCA_049679725.1 Tepidisphaeraceae bacterium | reverse complement strand
TCCGCGGCGGGCATCCGCACCCCGCCCGCGGCGCCGGCGACCATCGCGAAAATCATCATCGGCCCCGCCTCGAACAGCGACAGGTCGATCAGGTTCTGCAGCAGCATCGTGCCCAGGCCGATCAAACATCCGTAGAGGACCCACGGCGCGGGCCGCGCATCGAGCTCCTGCCGCTTCGACGAGCGGATGGCGACGAGCAGTCCGCCGGCCAGTAACAGGCTGGCGTAGAGCAGTCGCTTGAAACACTCGACGAACGCGAACGCACCCGACTCCGCGAAGTCCACGCTGGCCGCGACGTTGAGGACAAAGCCGATCCCCGCGACGGCGGACATCGTGAGCAGCGCCCGGCGCATCGAATATTCCGGGTCGGGCGGCGCATCGTCCGCTGGCGCCGGCGGGACGATCGGCCGCGTCAGCTCCCACCCCATCCGCGCCAGCCACGCGACGAGCAGCGCGCCGCCGACGATGCCGAGTTCGACGAACGCGCGGACGAGGAAGTTGTGCGGGTCCTTCACTTCCTCGGATGCCTCGGGAAGTCGATGCGCGAGATAGAAGTTCCCGAAGTTGCTCCACCCGACGCCGAGCATCGGCCGCTCTTCGAATACGCGCTCCGCGCCGACCCAATACCGCCAGCGGAAGTGAAGGCTGTTGCTGAAGCGCCCCTCGAACAGCCCGCCGTGGTAGACGCCGTGGCTCGCGACGGCGAAGACGCCGAGCACGCACGCGATGGCGCACGCCCAGTACACCTTTCGCGCGTTGTGCGCGAGCCACCCGCGCGCCAGCGCGAGGACCCCGAACGCGCCCGCCGCCCAGACGAGCGTCGCCATCGCCGTTCTGCTGTTCGTCCAGCGGATGACCACGATCGAGACGATCACCGCGCCGAGCACGGCCGCCCCCCACGCGGGCTCATCGCGATGGACGAAGCGCTGGATCGCAACGCCCGCCGACACCACCGCGAGCAGCACGAGCACGGCCGCGTATGCGTTGGGCGAGACGTGGAAGCCGATCATCTCCCCGTTGAGGACCTTCCGCTCGAACTGGATCGCGGAGAACGAGCCCGGCTCCCAGCCGCGCTGCTTGAGGATCTCGTCCTTCTGCTGCTCCCAACTGCGGCGCATGTCCGGCAGGTCGACGAAGCGGTAGATGAGCCCGTGGGCCGTGGAGGCGAGCAGCAGCCCGAAGCAGACGCCCGCGACGAGGCGCAGGCGCAGCCACGAGCGCACCAGCTGCGCCATCGCCCACAGCAGCGCCGCCGCCGCGACGACGTGCGCGCCGGTCACGAGCGCGAGGAACCGGTCGGCCGTCCACAGGGTGCTGAGCGCCGCGCACGCCGCGAGCAGCCCGAACGCGAGGTGGCTCCACGCCCAGCGCAGGACGAACGTGGGGTCCACGAGCCGGCGGACGAGCACGAGCAGGGCGGGGAGGCACGTGATGAGATCGAGCACGAGCCCCGCCGCGGGCCCCGCGCCGCGCGGGACGGCGTCGGCGCGAAAGTCGACGTCGATCGAATCGCGCACGCTCTCGAGCATCGTCCCCCGCGCGAACACGACGGCGAGCGCCAGCACGAACGCTAGCTGTGTCAGTCGGGCGGGCCAGGCGGAAACATCCGCACCCGCAGACAGGTTGACGCGTCGGGAGGATGGCTTGGCTTTCGGCATGCGTTCTCAGCACGGCGGACAAAAAATAGCTCCCGTCCCTATTTTCGCCGCCTATTTTCGTCCGTCCCTATCGTTCGTCCGGAGAGGGAGAAAAATAGCTCCCGTCCCTATTTTCGTCGTTCCCGTTTTCGTCCGGCTTTGGCAACGGATGCTGCTCCAGCAGCGCCACCACGCCCAGCACCAGGATCGTCTGCACGAAGATCAGCATCGCCAGAAACGTCGAGTGCACGTGCGGCAACAGGATGGCCGCCACCGACGTCGCGGCCGTCACTAAGTAAATGCACAAGACGGCGGTTCGTCGCGACATGCCGCGGGCGACGAGGCGGTGGCTGAAGTGGTTGTTGTCGCCCACGAACGGACTCTTGCCTCGGCGGAGGCGGATCAGGCTGACCACGATCATGTCGTAAAGCGGCACCGCCAGCACGATCACCGGCGCGAATACCGCGTACCACCCCGCGCCCCATGCGATGTCGGGGGGGAGGAAGGTCGTGCGAACGGTCAGGGCGCCGAGGAGAAACCCGATCACCAGCGAGCCGCTATCGCCCATGAAGATGGTCGCGGGATTGAAGTTGAAGCAAAGAAAGCCCACTAGCGCTCCCAGCAGCAGGGCGAGGGTCCCCGCGACGAACCACTGCTCGATCGAGATGGCTGTGATCAGAAATGCCGTCGTGCAGACCGACGCGACGCCGGCGCTGAGGCCGTCCATGTTGTCGAGGAAGTTGAAGGCATTGGTGACGCCGACGATCCACAGGATGCTGACGACGATCGAGAAGGTGGAGCCGAGCGCGGTGAGGATCCTCATCTCGGGGAACGGGATGACCAGCGCCGCGGCGGCGGCAAACTGTGCGACCAGCTTTGCGTAAGGCCCGAGTGCCTTGCGGTCGTCGATCAGACCCAGCGCGTGAAGCGCGAACGCGGCGCCGAGCAGCGTCAGTGCCAACGGTGTCTTGTCTCGCACCCCCGCCGCGTACGCCGCGTAGACGGTGGTGTCGACTCGAATCGTACCACTCCAGTTTTGGGCGTCGTAGATGTTGCAGTAGACGATCACTGCCAGGAGCGGCAGCGCAACCGCCCAGAAGATCGCCACGCCGCCGCCCAATGGTTTGGGATTGTGGTGAATCTTCCGATGTCCGGGCTTATCGACAAACCCGATGCGCGGCGCGACGCGCTTCATCGCGAGCGTGAGCGTCCAGGCGATGACGAAGCTCACGCCGGCGAGGATCAGGATCGGGGTTGTCATGCGGGGCAAAGCGCGAGGCCCTATGACTCTCGATCAACTTCGCGCCATGTCATCCTGAGGTACTCCGAAGGATCTGGCAACGAACGTGAGGGCCCGTACGCTCGCACTAGATCCTTCGGAGTACCTCGGGATGACAAACTTGCGTCGATCGAGAATAGGTACCACATCGTTGTGCGCGAGGATAACCGCGCCGCCCCGGCGAAAAAAGAAGGGACCCCACAGCGGGGTCCCTCTCTGTTGATCGTTCATCGCATGGGCGTCTCGCCCACGTCTCTTCGATGGCGAATGCACGGGCGAGACGCCCATGCCACTTCACGCCACTCACGGCAGCCGCGTACGCAGGTGCTCGATCTGCTGCTTGATCTCCTCAAGCTGCCGGTTCAGCACCCGCTTGTCTTCCTCGCCGTGCGCGTGCTCGACGCGCCGGCGGATGTCGCGGGCCTCGAGCTCGAGGCGCTCGATCTCGGCAATGATGTCGGACTCGGGATTGTAAACCGCACTCATCGGAGGACCTCCGTTTCTCCCCCCGTTCTCCAATGGACGCCTGTGATATTTTAGCCCCGGAAAGGGACGGGCGGCAACCCCAAAGCGCTCACGCCGAGGCCGTTTCGGCGGCGGTTGAGGCAAACTTTATCACCCGCGCGGGCACGCCGACGACCGTCGCGCCGGCGGGCACGTCTTCGATCACCACGCACCCCGCGCCGATCACCGCGCCCGCGCCGATCGTGAGACACTGGATCACCTTCGCGCCCAGACCCACGAACGCGCCTGCCCCAACGCGCACGCGCCCCGCGAGCAGGGCGCCCGGGCAGACGTGAGCCGCCTCGTCGATCTCGCACTCGTGGTCGACGACCGCGTTCGTGTTGACGATCACCGAGTCGGCCAGCTTCACGTCCACGCAGATGCACGCGCCCGCGCACACAACGACGTTCCGCCCGATCGTTGCACCGGGCGACACGACGGCCGCGGGGTGGATCGCGTTGACCAGCTCGAACCCGTGCTCGCGCACGAGCGCGGCGCAGCTGCGCCGCGTGCGGTTGTCCCCGATCGCGACGATCGCGCCCTTGATTTTCTGTTGTCTGAGTTTCGGCAGGAGGTTCGACGGCCCCAGCACGGGCAGGCCGCAGACGATGGTCCCGGCCAGCGTCCGGTCGGCGTCGACGAACCCGACGGGCCGGTGTTCGCCGGCGGCGCGGAGGATGTCCAGAACGACCTTCCCGTGTCCGCCCGCGCCGAGGATGATGACGTCCATGTGAAGGATTATCGGGCGAATGGGTCAGTGGTCACGAGTCAGTCATTGGTCACCGGTCACTCGTCACTGGTCAAGGACGGGGGGAGCGGCGGCTTTCTTCTCCTTGACCGGTGACATGTGACCAGTGACCAATGACTTCCTCACTTCCCCCGCGCCGCTCTGATCGCCTCCACAAATGCCTTCGCATTCGCCGTGATCGCGTTCCAATCCCCCTTGCTCATCGCATCCTTCGTCACCAGCGACGACCCGGCCCCGACGAACACCGCCCCGGCCTTGATCCAGTCGGCGACGTTCTTCAGGTCGACGCCGCCCGTCGGCGTCAGCTTCAGCTGCGGCAAAGGGGCGAGGATGTCCTTGAAATAGCCCGGGCCGAGCACGGTCGACGGGAAAACCTTCACCACGTCCGCCCCGAGCGACCAGGCGCGCAGGATTTCCGTCGGTGTGAACGCGCCGGGGATGCTGATCTTCCCGTAGCGCTTCGTCGTCGCGATGATCTCCGGGTCGCCCACGGGGGAGACGACGAACTGCGCGCCGGCGGTGATCGCGTCGCGCGCGGTAGCGGCATCGATCACCGTCCCTACGCCAACGACCGCCTTGTCGCCCAACTCGTCCGCCAGCTTCTCGATGCCGGCGATGGCCTTCGGCGTGCTCATCGTCACCTCGATCGCCGGAACCCCGCCGGCGAGCAGCGCTTTGGCGATGTCCATCAACTGGTCCTTCGACTGCGCACGAATGACCGCCACGACGCCGGCGTCGGCGACCTGCTGGAAATATTGTTCTTTGGTCTTGGGCATAGGCCGCAAAGGATAACGGGCGAACATAAGTGATACAAAGCGGGTTGAACCGCGGCGGGGGAGGGCGAGGCTCCTGCCGAGCCGTCTTTTCGCGAAAGCAATGTTGGCTCGGCAGGAGCACTCGCCCTCCCGTTCAATCGCATCTGCGTTTGCTCTGGCGCAGAGGACGCAAGGGAAAGGAATTGAGATAGGATCAGGCAGATGGAACTCGCGGTGGAGTCACCCGCGTTGACCAAAGCCCCGCCAACTCGCCGGCTGGGTCGGGTGTGGCGCATCGTGCGCATCCTTCTGCTCTCGTATCTCGGAGTGTGCCTCGTGCTCTCGATGCTCCAGACGCAAATGATCTTCCCCGGCGCCGCCTCGCAGGGGCGGCTTGAGTCCGTCGTTCGTCCCGCGGCCGGGCGCGAATTGCTCGATCTGAAGACGCCGGACGGCCAGCGCGTCGCCGCGCTCTTCGGCGCTGCGCTGACGATCGACGGCACCCCGCTCCCCGGCGCGAAGACCCGCCCCACGATCCTCTTCTTCTACGGCAACGGCATGTGCATGGCCGACGCGATCGGCGAGTTCAACAAGCTCCGCCGGCTGGGCAACAACGTGATCGTCGCCGACTACCTCGGCTACGGCATGAGCGGCGGCGCCCCCAGCGAGGCGGGCGTCTACGCGACCGCCCAGGCGGTGTGGAGTCACGTCGTCGCGCGGCCGGACGTGGACCAGACGCGGATCGTCCCGATGGGCTGGTCCCTCGGCGCCGCCGCCGCGATCGAGCTGGCGTCGACCAAGCCCGTCGCCGGGCTCGTGACGTGCAGCGCGTTCACCAGCGTGTTCGACATGGCGAAAACGCTCCTGCCGTTCTTCCCGACGTCGCTCCTGCTCCGCCACCGCTTCGAGAACGAGCGCAAGCTTGCGGAGGTGCGCTGCCCGATCCTGATCTTGCATGGGACGCACGACTCGATCATCCCGTTCGAGATGTCGAAGCGACTCGCGGCCGTGGCGGGGGAGCGGGCGACGTACCTGCCGATTGACGGCGCGGACCACAACGACCTGTTCGACGTGGGCGGGCCGGGGATGTTTGAGACGATCGGGCGGTTCGTGGACGCGATGAAACCCGTCTCCGAGTCAAAGGGCGCCTGAGAAGTCGAACCGCATCCTCCCTCTCCCACGGTACTCCGGGGGAGAGGGCAGGGGGGGCAGGGGAGAGGGGTAGACGCGCGCGATGACGGGCCTCGTTCGACTCGTAGATCCGCGCCGTTCGTCGCGCCGACCGATTCCTGGTGCGCCACGCCGTTCACCCCTCTCCCTGCCCTCTCCCCGGAGTACCGGGAAGAGGGAGGCGCGGGGTCGGCGCGTGTCTACCGTTTCACCTTCCGCACCGTCAGCAGCACCCGACCGTCCGCCGTCGCCGCATCTTCGGCGAACTGGGCGCGGGTGACTTGGACACGTTCCTTCGCCGCCTCGATGCCGGGGACGGACTTGAGGTTCGACTCGACCGCGTCGAGGCGGGCCTGACCGATCTCAATGCACGCGGCGCGGGTGCGCCGGTCCGCCTGGCGGTCGGCGCCGGGGCGGAGGAGGTCGTAAAGGCGATCGAGCGCTTCCTCGTTGTCCGCCAGCTCGCGGCTCACGCCGCGCAAGCGGCTGATCGTCGCGGCGGGCTGGGCGTGGGATGCGAGCTCCACGCGCGCGTCTTCCGCGAGCTGCCCGCGCAGCTCGAGCATCTGGTTCTTTCGCTCCCGCAACT
>JBAUGM010000654.1:0-5981 GCA_049679725.1 Tepidisphaeraceae bacterium | reverse complement strand
GTGCCAGCGCATCCCACCCGTCCGCCCCCGTCGCGGCAGCCGCCGTTTGCACGACGGCGGCGGCGAGCAGCAGGATGAGAACCAGCCAGGCGCACCCGTTGCGGAACGCCACAGAGAACGGTCCGCGGACCGGTCCGGCGTGCGTGGGCGGCTGGGGATCAGGACCGGGCATAGGTGGCACAACCCGCGGCGTTTTCCAGCTTTATCAGACCCGCATCGCCGCCGACTGTCATTGGCAACGCCACAGATTGCAATCGCTCCATGAAGCCAGCATCATACAGCGGCGTTCATGTCCGTTCTCGTTCAGAAGGCTGAGGAGTCAACGATATGGCACAAGTAGCATCGGGCGTGGCCGATTCACGCGCGGGTGACCTGACGGGCGGCAACGGCGAGCACGCCAACCGGCTCTTTCTGGCCTGTTTCGCGTCGATGTTCGCGACCTCGTTCGCCTTCATCGTCCGCGCCATGCTCATCACCGAGTGGGGCGAAACCTTTGGCCTCACCGAGGCACAGAAGGGCGCCATCTTCCCCGGCGCGGCGCTGTTCCCGTTCGCCATCTCGATCGTGCTCTTCAGCCTCTTCATCGACAACGTCGGGTACGGCAAGACGATGGTCTTCGCCTTCGTCGGTCACATCGTCGGCACCGTGGTGACCATGCTCGCCGCCACCACGACCGACAGCAACACGGCGTACCAGTACCTCTACTTCGGCACGTTCATCACGGCCCTGGCCAACGGCGCCATTGAAGCGGTCATCAACCCGGTCACGGCGACGATCTTTCCGCGCAACAAGACGCACTACCTCAACATCCTGCACGCGGGTTGGCCCGGCGGGCTGGTGCTCGCCGGCATCCTGTCGATCTTCATGGTCGGCAAGGTGCCGTGGATCTGGGTGATCGCGCTCGTCTTCATCCCGACGATCATCTACGGCATCATGCTGCTGGGGCAGAAGTTCCCGGTGCAGGAGCGCGTGGCCGCGGGCGTGTCGTACGCGGACATGATGCGCGAGTTCGGCGCCGCCGGCGCGTTCCTGCTGGCGTGGTTCCTGACCATGGCGGCGCTGACCGTCGCGTCGGTCTTCGTCCCCGCCGCCGCGCAGGGTTCGGGCGGCTGGATCCAGGCGAACAACTGGCTTCCGCCCATCGTCGCCATCGCCACCGCCGTCGCGTTCTTCGGCGTGTACAAGAGCTTCGGCCGACCGATGTTCGTCTTCCTCCTGCTGGTCATGATCCTGCTGGCCACGACCGAACTCGGCACCGACGGGTGGATCACCGACCTGCTCCGCCCCACGTTCGGGCGCCATGCGGGTTGGATCCTCGTCTACACCTCGCTCATCATGTTCGTGATGCGCTTCTTCGCCGGCCCCATTGTGCACCGCATCAACCCGCTCGGGCTGCTGTGCGTGTGCGCCGCCATCGCGGTGGTGGGGCTGTACGTCATCGGAGCGGCGGGCGGGAACGGCTGGATCGTTTTCGCCGCCGCGAGCCTCTACGGCGTCGGGAAGGCGTTCTTCTGGCCGACCACGCTGGGCGTCGTCTCCGAGCAGTTCCCGCGCGGCGGCGCGGTCACGCTCAACGCCATGGGCGGCATGGGCATGATCGCCGTCGGCGTGCTGGGCGGCGACGTCCTCGGCACGCTGGTGGACTACCGCGTCGACCACCGGCTCCAGCAGAACCCCGCCATCCACGCGGTCGTCACCAAGCCGGACACGACGATCAAGTACGGAATGAAGTACCACGACCTCGACCAGGCCAAGCTCGCGGCGCTGCCCGCCGAGCAGAGGGCCGAAGTCGAAACCATCCGCGGCGAGACCAAGCAGACCACCCTCAAGATCGTCGCCATCCTCCCGGCGATCATGTTCCTCTGCTACCTGGCGCTGATCTTCTACTTCATCTCCAAGGGCGGCTACAAAGTCGAGCACCTGACGATGGACGCCGAGAAGGCCGCGGGCGGGGTCGAGGCGGTCGTGCGATAGTCGGCGGCCGCGCGTCGCGTCAAGCTGGAACAGGGAGCGTCCCGCTCGCGGGGCGCTCCCTTTTTTTGATGCGCCCGTCGGGTGTTTCATACGCGCTAGGCTTGAAACACGCGCGCGAATCAAGCCTGAGGCGTATCATGTAGTTGCGACGCCCGCGTCGCGGTTGTGGCGCAGCCACAAGATTGACTCGACGCTGCGCGTCGACGCGACGCAGGCGTCGCCCTACAAGCCAATCGCGCGCAGGGCTTCGAAATAGAGCCAGTGCCCGAAGTCGTTGGGGTGGTTGATGTTGTTCCCCAGCAGGCTCGGCGGATCCTTCCGCTCCAGCAGTTTCATCCACGGCGTGTACACGTCCGCGTACGGTACGCCCATCGCCTCGGCGGCGCCCTTCGTGGCGGCGGCGTAGTCGTTCATCCGGCCGGTGCCGAAGGCCCATTGCGGGTTCGGGGGGAAACTGGAGAAGAGGATCACGTCGGCCCCGGTCTTCTCGCGGATCGTCTTGATGATCGTCTCGAGGTTCGCCTGAAACGGCGCCGGCGCGACGCCGCCGCGGTTGTGATCGTTCATGCCGAAGCCGACGAGGACGAGATCGGCGCGGCGCGCGAGGACCTTCTCCTGGAGTCGCGCCAGGCCGTTGACGGTGTTGTCGCCGCCGGTGGCGCCGTTCTCGAGCGTGACCTTCGCCTTGGGGAATCGCTCCTGCAGATGGGCGGCATATCGGTTCGTGAAGCGGAGATCCTCCGCCGACGCGTCGCCGCCGAACGTGATGCTGTCGCCGAACGCGATCACCTTGAACGGCCCGCCGGCTTCGAGCTTGGCGCGGGTTTTGGAAAGACGCCGCGCCGGGTCGGCCGGCTGCTGGAACAGTGCCGGCAGGTCGGCGGCGGCGTAGTCGACGTAGACGGTGAACGGGAGATTGCCGTAGCCGGGAAACTTCGAGTGGTCGAAGTCCTGCTTGCCGTGGAGGACGTTGGTGGAGAAGTCGGGGATGCGCGAGGCGGGCGTGCGCGCGATCGTGCCGGCGCGGGGATCGAGGACGTAATCCTTGTTGCGCTCGTAGACGGTCCCGCCGGCGCGGTACGCGCTGCGGACGATGACCGACGCCGGATCGAGCTTCGTCCCGATCAGCTTCCCCGGCTCCGTTCCCGCCAGCACGAGGCTTTCGCCGATCATCGAAGGGTTCGGCCGAGTGGTCGGGGCGCCGGCCAGCGCGCAGAGCAGGAGTGAAATCATCATCATCATGCCCCTTGTACCCGCGCCCGGGCGGTTTGTGCGATGTGCGGATACACTCGTGGCCCCTGTGGACCGATGACGCGCGACGCCACCGACGAGATTCGCCCCCGCCCCCGCCCCCCTTCGCGCCTGCGCGTCCGCGATGACGTCGCCTACGTCCTCCCGTTCGCCCTCTTCATGGCCTTCACGTGGGTCGGCGGAACGTGGCCGGCGCTCTACCCGATCAGCTACGTCGTGAAGGTCATCCTCGTCGCCGTGGCGCTGGTTGTGCTGTGGCCGTACTTCACGAAGATTTCGTGGCGCTACTGGTGGCTGGGCGCGATCGTCGGCGTGATCGGGATCTTCCAATGGGTCGGCATGCAGCTGTGGCTGCAAGGCAACTTTGCCTTCTTCGCGCCGTCGGGGGACGTGTTCGACCCGACGAAGACGTTCACGTCGCCCGCGATGCTCTACGGCTTCATCGCGTTCCGCCTGATCGGCGCGGTGCTCGTCGTGCCGGTGATGGAAGAGCTGTTCTGGCGCGACTACCTCTGGCGTCAGATCCTCGCGCCCAACGACTTCAAGCTGGCCGAGGTGGGGGAGCGCAACTGGGCCCCGTTCCTGATCGTCTCCGGCGCATTCGCGCTGGTGCACGGGAACTGGTGGCTGACGTCAATCGTCTGGGCGCTGATGATCGGCGGGTTGCTCATCTACACGCGCAGCCTCGGCGCGTGCATCATCGCCCACGCCGTGACGAACCTGCTGTTGGCCGTCTACGTGCTGGTGTACCGGGACTGGGCGTTCTGGTGATCACGAAAACCGGGACATCACAAAAACCGGGACAGCTCTGAATTTTTTCACAGGAAAACCAGGACAGATCCGAAGTTTTGCAGGCAGAACAATTCAGAGCTGTCCCGGTTTTTTCATCCACGGGAACTGGTGGCTGACGTCAATCGTCTGGGCGCTGATGATCGGCGCGTTGCTGATGTACACGCGCAGCCTCGGCGCGTGCATCATCGCTCACGCGGTGACGAACCTGCTGCTGGCCGTCTACGTGCTGGTGTACCGCGACTGGGCGTTCTGGTGATCACGAAAACCGGGACATCACAAAAACCGGTCACAAAAACCGGGACAGCTCTGAATTTTTTCACACGAAAACCAGGACAGATCCGAATTTTTGCAGGCAGAACAATTCAGAGCTGTCCCGGTTTTTTCATCCGAACCTGTTGTTGGCGGTCTACGTGCTGGTGTACCGGGATTGGGCGTTCTGGTAGTCCCGCATTCCTTTTCCCGGCGCTGTTCAGGCTCATGGGCAGCGCGCTGACCGACACCTCGAAACCCCGCACGTCCATGGACGTCGCGCCAATCGCCTCAAATGATCGAGCGAGATGGTACTCCAGTCGCACCAGCGCATACGCGAAGATCAAGAGCGCGCCCAGTGGCACCCACACGACCGCGATACTGCCTGATCCCATAGACAGAATGGCCATCAGGATTGCTGCAGACGCGATACAAAGCAGCAGTAGGTGAAACCCGGCAAGGACCATGGCGGTCCGCACGGCCCAGACGCGCCGTCGACGGATGAATATGGAGCAAAGGAGGTAAAGGGCGCCGGGGCCGAAAAATATCAGCAGGTGCATCACCGCCGTTCTCGGCGCGAACGTGGGCGGCAGGCCGCGAAACAGTCGCGGGAGCATCGAAAGCGCCCCGACGCCGACGAGCAGCACGCCCAGCGTTTGGGTGGATTGCGTCGCAAGGCACAGCGGCCTTTGCGGGTCGCCCTTAGGTGGCAGGGCCATACGGATCTCCCTTGGATGGATCATCCGGTGACGACGGAGCCGGCGGCGGTACGGTTGGCGTCGGTTGTTGATAAGCCGGCGGCGACGATTGCGGCGCCGGCGGGGCGAGGTAGCCGGCCTGGTACATCTGCTGTTGCTGCTGGTACTGCCACAACTGCTGCTGGTACTGGCTCTTCATCATCGCGATGCGCGGCGCGGCCCTGGCGGCCTGCACGAGCCAACTTAGCAGAACGACGAATGGAAGGAGCGGTAAGCATACGACGCACGCAAATCCGCCATAGAGTGGGCTGATCGTTGCTGCACCAATGATGGCGATGACGAGGATCAGGAGTAGAAACAGCGTTACGATGCTCGACACGATGATCGCACCAACGACAGCTCCCATGCCGCCGCGACGGACGGATACTCCCAAGACGATGATCGTCACGCCGACGACACACACCGAAATCGCCATGAACGCGGAAAGCGCCTGGATCGCCTCTGCAGACATCGGCGATGGCTGGCCTCCCAAGAGCGACTCCTGCTGTGCTAGTACTTGATCCGCCGGCATAACGAGCGACGAGATCAGATTGCATGCGCCAAACAAGGCCATCAATCCGCCGAGCACGAACATCATGATGCTCGCGCGTCGCGCCGGCGCCAGCGGGTCCTGCTGCGGCTGGTAGTAGCTGAAATCGTACCCGTACCCCGGCTGCTGCGGCGGCGGGGAGTAGGGAGGCGGCGAAGGGTATTGGCTCATGGTGGCGGGCGGATTCTACGGGAGCGACGCGGGTTCGGACAGGTTCGAACGTGCTCGCCTCAACACGCGTCGATCGCGTGAATTGCTTACTCCCTCTTCCCGGTACGCCGGGGAGAGGGCGGGGGAGAGGGGGCAAGGTGCGTGAGAGGTTCGAGCACCGGTCGATTCGCAGATTCGCGCATCTCGTCGAATCGACCGGTTCTTGGTGTGCCGCGCCGCTCGCCCCTCTCCCCTACCCCCCCTGCCCTCTCCCCGGC